>CAVDWN010000334.1:0-2114 GCA_963612535.1 Sphaerochaetaceae bacterium | reverse complement strand
CCAAGCAGGAGGCGCAGCAGAAGGCGCCCGCCTCGGTGACGCAGAACACCTCGTCCGCCGTGTCGGGCACCGCGGGGAGCGGATCCAGCTCGAGCGGAAGCGGCTCTGGCGGCTCTGCTGGCAGCGGTGGCAGCTCCCCTGCGGCGCACGAGCATAACTGGGTGGCTGTGACCCATACGGTGCACCATGATGCTGTTTATAAGACGGAGACCGTCACCGAGTACAAGACCGTGCATCATGATGCGGAGACGAAGGAAGTGCAGGTTTGCAGCGCCTGCGGAGCATACAATCCGACATATAGCCATCTAAGAAATCATGCCTTAAACGATGAACCTTGTGGCACATCAGGAAGAATCGTTACCGTAACCGAAGCCTATGACGAGCGAGTGCCATATCAAGTAGAAAAAAGCGTGCTAGTAAAAGCTGCCTACGATGAAACAGTAACCACCGGCTATAAATGCTCCGGTTGCGGAGCCACCAAGTAACCCCGCAACTACGCAACCTGCGTTTTCGAGCACCCGCAGAGAATCCCTGCGGGTGCTTTCATATCTAGGGCTGTTTGCGTACGGTAAAGGCTACAGTAGGCAATTCTTACTGCATTGCATCGATATGCGACAGCTGTTATAGCCCTGGCATGAGGTACGGCGACGAGACCGTTACCACGGGGTACAAGTGCTCGAGCTGTGGGACGACAAAGTAGCTGAAGACAGACAATATACAGACTGAGCCGAGAGGGCGCGGGATCTTTCCCGCGCCCTTCTTTGCGCTTGGACTTGGACGAGCATTCAGGCCTCGCGGTTTGGCAAGGGGTTGGGGCTCAGATGCAGCTGTGAATTAACACATCGCGGTTTCCCACATTGCCCACATGCGCCTTCGGCGCCCGTGGAAATGATGGAAAACCGCTTGTTGAAGCTAACGAGCAATGCTGGAATCAGGGGTGCGCGATAGTGGCCGCTCTTCGGCGGCGAAGCCGATAACGGCTAGACCGATGGTGATTACGGGGATGGCTTGAGAAGAGGAAACTATCACGCCGATCGGGTGCAGAGGCAATTGTGAATTTGTTGGCTGCTGCGGATTCGAGCGTTGCTGTTGGCAAGGGGCGGTGCTGGGCGCCAAACATTATAGGGCACCCAATCACGGGTGCCCTATTTGTTTCCCCAAATCAAATAGGGAAATTGATTCCCGATTTAAGCTTGTGCGGCAAGGTAGTAATCGAGTGCATCCCTGTAAATATCCGACGGCTTCACTCCCTTGCTACGCGCAATCCCTTTAACCCTCTGCGCAGCCTGTGCGCTGTAGATGACCGTAACGCGTCTCTTGCCAACCGCATCAAGGTGCGAACCTCGGTGAATCTCGCCACCTTCGGAAAGCTCGTAATCGCCGTGCTCGTATGGCGCAGCCATCTTGTCCAGGTCTTCATCGGTAAGACCGCGCTTTTTCATGTACTCTTCCACGTTCATCGCTCTCACCTCTCCAAGCCAAGCTCTTTTAATGTCTTACCGCTAGGCGGTAGCTGGGCATGGTATACGAAGAAAAAGTCCTCTTCGGAATCGTATTCATACACCAATTCGAGCATTCGCGAGTTCCCGTCAACGCCGACAGCGACCCACTCGCCAGACAAACGCTGCCTGTAGCAAAACATCGATTTCATGGCAGCCTTAACGTCGGCATCCGTAATCTCGGGATGTCGTTTGTTCACTCTAGGGTGAACGCCTATGCTCTCGTCGGTTGCCATGGTTTTCCTTTCATATGATATGACATCATATCATATCTAAATACTATGCTCATCGTAGGCCCCGCCCGGCGCGGACGGG
This sequence comes from Sphaerochaetaceae bacterium, assembly GCA_963612535.1. Classification (GTDB taxonomy): domain Bacteria; phylum Actinomycetota; class Coriobacteriia; order Coriobacteriales; family Eggerthellaceae; genus Anaerotardibacter. The sequence goes on along the minus strand of CAVDWN010000334.1, from coordinate 300 downwards.
TCGAAAAATTTCACCCAGCACAGTCATCAAAGACGGTTTTTCATAGGTGTTGCCCCGCCGGCAAACCCTGCCATCATTGCCGATTCCTATTTAGCGGCATACAGGCATCAGCGTCTTAACCCCATGGCAGGGAAATGCCGGTGACCTGGGTGAACGTTGGGACGTTGCCTAAAGCGCCGGCAACCCACAGCACGGCAAGCAGCAGCGCCGCCTTCAGCAACACCAGCCAAACCTCGTTGCCGCGTAGGATGCGCTTCGGTGGCTTGCCCACGCGAAGCTCGCCCGTTGCCTTCACGCGCA
>CAVDWN010000333.1:0-2182 GCA_963612535.1 Sphaerochaetaceae bacterium | reverse complement strand
TCGTCCATTCCGGCATCGCGGCTTTGCTGGATGTCGTCCTGGAAGGCGTTGGCGGTCATGGCAACGATGGGGACGCGGCGTGCATCCTCGCGGTCGAGCGACCTGATGGCGCGCGCTGCATCCAGGCCGTTCATCACGGGCATCATGACGTCCATCAGCACGATATCGTACGTGCCCGGCTTAGAGTCTTTGAATCTCTCTACGGCCACCTTTCCGTTTTCGGCCCAGTCCACCAAAAGCCCCTCCTGCTCCAGAACGAAGCAGGCTATCTCGCGGTTGAGCTCATTGTCTTCGACGAGCAGGGCCCGCTTGCCGGAGACGTCTATCTCTGGAAGGTCGGGGGCCTGCACTTCTTCGGCAACCGTTCGGTCGATCTCGAAGGGGATGCGGACGTGGAAGGAGGTGCCGTGCCCCAGCTCGCTCTCGCAAGAAAGGGAGCCGCCCATCTGCTCCACGAGCTCGTGCACGATGGCCAACCCCAGCCCTGTGCCATGGATGCTCTCGGTTTCAGGGCGGTCCTCGCGCGCGAACGGCTCGAACATGCGGCGCTGGAACTCCTGGCTCATGCCGATGCCGGTGTCGGTGCAGGTGAACTCGTAGGTGGCAATATCCCCCTCGCAGGAAACCTGCCTGCACTCCACCGTGATGCTGCCCCCTGCCGGGGTGTATTTCACCGAGTTGCCGAAGAGGTTGGTGAGGACATGCTGGAGGTGCTTCGGGCTGCCGATGACCCGCTTGTTCTCGAGCAAGTCGGCGCTTCTCTTTATGTTGAACGCCAGCCCTCGCTCGCCGGCGAGCGTGCCTGAAACGTCGTCGACGGCCGCGAGCAACTGCGCGATGTCGAACGGGACGTGCTCGAGCTGGGCCGTGCCGCTCTCCAGCTTGCTAATGTCGAGGATGTCGTTCGACAGCGTGAGCAGGTAGTCCGAGGCGTTGCGTATCTTCTTTCGGCAGTCGGCCTGCACCTCTGCGTCTTCGGGGCTCTGCTCGGCGATGTAGAGCAGCCCGCGGATGCCGTTGATGGGGGTGCGCACGTCGTGGCTCATGCGGCGCAGGAAGCTGGTCTTGGCGGCGTTTGCGCGCTGCGCCTCGAGCACTGCGTCTTCCAGCTGCTGCTGGTAGGCGAGCTGCGTGCGGACCGTCTCGTCCACGTCGTCGGCTATGAAGGTGACCGACACGATCCGGCCCTTGCTGCGAGCCGACTCCACGGCGGTGACCTTCAGCCAGCGATGGTCGCTGCCGCGGAAGATGTGGCTGAGGCAGCCGCCGGCTTCTTCGAGCCTTTCCGCCATGGTGGCAGGGTCGATAAAGGCCTCGAAGCCTTCGCGGTAGTCCGGGTCGATGACGGAGCCCAGCGCATGGATCGCCTCTTTCCCGTTGTGGCCTTCGGCTATTTCGCCGGAGAGGGACTCGGGCACGCGAAGCAGCATGAACGAGCCGTCGGTGAGGTTCTGCTGGGAGACCCATATGGAGGTTTTCGTGGAGGCATGGTACATGTCCAGGAGCATTATGCGTCCCTCGGAGACGGACGACTTGTGGACGCCGATGCCCACGCCGATGGCAGCGGCGAGCGTGGCGTTGGCGATGTCCGACGTGACGACCGCCGGCGAGACCAGGGTCAGCTCGAGCGCTATGAAGCAGGCGAGCGCGATGGCGGTGGACGTTATCTTGGCAACCGGGCGCGAGTTGAAGAGCGCGGGCAAGACCACGAAGGCCACGCAAGTTAAGACGCACTGCTTTTCCGGCTGCATGACCGCGTCGAATAAGAACACGATGACGTACCAGCACGCAGCGAACGCCGCAGTGCCTGCAATGCCCGCCGCAAAGGCGCGGTGGTCGGGCCAGCTGCGGCTGGCAACGGCGAGCGTGGCGCTCATGACAAGGATCCCTATAACGAACGGCACGATGCTGTAGGTGAGGATGTTGCTCATCACGAACCGCTGCACGAGCATGGCAGACATGATGGCGATGCCGGCTATGCTGGCAACTTTGAGCGTGGCCAAGTTCGAGTGGGCGATCTCGACGGCGTAGCGCAGGACCATGGAGTAGGCGCCAGCCCTCCTGCGCGCGAATGGAGCTCTGTTGCGCTTGGGGTCTTTGACCCTCGAATCTTTCCCCTCGGCTGACTTTGGCATGGCGCGCCGCGCCTCCTCGTTCCCATTGCGGTGAATGCGCCGCCGCC
>CAVDWN010000332.1:0-2377 GCA_963612535.1 Sphaerochaetaceae bacterium | reverse complement strand
TCCGGTCAGCGAAGGAACGGCAGCTCAGGGAGCCTGTTTTCCCGAATCACCGACTCAAGCAGGCGCGCGAAGCCCTCGGGGTCCTGGATCTGGTATTGCATATGGTCGAACCCCTCGAAAACGGGGAAGTTGCCGCTCGGGTAGCGCGCCGTCACGGCGTCGCGGTACTTGAAGTGGTCTTCCGCGCTGCCGAACTCCCAGAACGCACGGCGCTGGGTTTCTTATTGCCAGTCATAGCAATCCCCTTTCCTTTAGGGTGCTCCTCAAAGCGCTTAACTAACCCTTTGCCGAAAACTACCTCTATTTCTAGGAACTATCTTTGACGAAACAGCAAAAGTGTTACTTGACGTTGCGTCAAATTCAGCCGTAAGGTGAACGTGTTGACACGAGGGGATTGAAGTCAACGGGCGCTCCGCTTTCATGCGACGCGTCACAAAGTGCGGTCAGGTGCCGCGCTACAACAGAGAGGGGACGGGCGATGAGCGACAAGCGCAAGCAGATGATCGTCGATGCAGCCCGCCAGCTCTATGAAGAGCAGGGGCTCTCCAAGACCTCCGTCAAGGACATCAGCGAGCGCTGCAAGATGGCCCGCACGCTCTTCTACCACTACTTTCCGGACAAACACGCCGTCACCAGCGCCGTGCTGGACGACTACGTCGCAGATTACATCGAGTCTTTGGAGCTCTGGGACGCCGAGCGCGTCACGGGCGACATCGACGATGCCCTCGCAGGCGTGGTGAAGGTCATGCGCTTGGCGGTATTCGACGGCTCGAGCTTCCGGCATGCGCTTGACACAAAGGAAAACGCCTCGCTGTACCTGGAGTTCATCAACCGCGTGGCCGATCGCACGGCGCGCTTCTTCGTCGAGACCACGGTCTGCGACTACGCCCAACGCCACGACGTGAAAATCGAGCATGTGTACGAGACGTTCTACATGCTCATTTTGGGGATTTGCGGCTACATCCGCACGCATCGCGACATTTGCGACAACGTGCTCGAAGACATCATCGCCCAAACGCTGCACATGGAACGCGGCCACAACGTTCCCAGCCAAGCAGCGTCCAAGGATGTGCAAGAGGCTTAACGTCCCGCCCGCGGCAAGCGCAACCGCAGGCGAGTACGAGGCCTTGGCATAACAAGAAGGGATAGATTAGACGCGGGAAGTGCCCGGCTCTGGGAGCCGCGAGGCCCGCGCCGCAAAGAAAGGAAGGGCGTCATGTTGTTTGACGTATATGGCGATACCGCCGTCTACCAGTGGACCGGCTGGCTCATCGTGTTCCTCGGGCTCATCGGCTTCAACGAGATAGCGCGTCGCACCAAGGTCGGCGGTATCACCTGCTTTTTGGTGGTTCCGGCCATACTGACCATCTACTTCATCTCCATCTACGTGGGAGCGGCATGCGGCGCGGATTGGGCGCTCAACAACCCCACCTACTTGTACATGAACAGCTGGTTCCACTATGCCAAGCTCTACGCCGCGACGGCGGGCTGTATCGGCTTCCTCATCCTCAAATACCACTGGGGTAACCTGGGTAAGAGCGAGTGGTTCAAGTGCTTCCCGTTCATCATCGTGGCCATTAACATCTTGATCGCCGTGGTGAGCGACTTCGAAAGCGCCTTCCGCGCATTTGGGACGAGCTGGGTCTCCAGCGAAGGCGTGCTGCTCAACGGCGGTTGGCACAACGTGTTCAACGGCGTGGCCGGCATCCTCAATATCTTCGTGATGACCGGCTGGTGGGGCATCTACGTGTCCAAGAAGAAGCAGGACATGCTGTGGCCGGACATGACCTGGGTGTTCATCATCTCCTATGACATCTGGAACTTCTGCTACACCTACAACTGCCTGCCCACGCACTCTTGGTACTGCGGCCTGGCGCTGCTGTTGGCGCCCACTGTGGCGAACTTCCTCTGGAACAAGGGCGGCTGGATTCAAAACCGCGCCTACACGCTGAGCTTGTGGTGCATGTTCTGCCAGATCTGCCCCATGTTCGCAAACGACTCCATCTTTGCCGTGCAGTCCGTGAACGACCCCAACGTCAACCTGGTCATCAGCGTGATCGCGTTGGCGGCCAATATCGCCGCCGTGGGTTACGTGGCGTACCGCGCCAAGAAGCTGGGCGTGAACCCTTACAAGCACGAGATCTTCGTTGGAACGAGGGACTACGAGCAGGCCATGGCCCGCAAGGAGGACATCGCGTAGAGATACGGCGACTGAGCGTGATCCCGAGCGCAGCTACGGCACTCCCGGGATCTGCGACCGGCCCGTTTGGGGCCGTGATATAGCTCGCAATCGATGTGCGGGGGAAGGGTATCGGCTCTTCCCCCGCTTTTTATGTACGAATGCAGGCTGTATGTGCGGTTAGAGCAGCCTCAAAGG
>CAVDWN010000331.1:0-2605 GCA_963612535.1 Sphaerochaetaceae bacterium | reverse complement strand
ACATGCGGTACCAGAAACCGGTGTCCTACCATTAGACGACACCCCAGTGGCAATCTTCTGCGCTTCCTGCTGCTTTCGCTTCAGGTGCAAGCGCGAGAATGTATATTACGCATTGCCCACCTATCCGTCAACACTTATTTTGAACTTTTTTGAAAATTCTTTTCGTCAGCAAGTATTCCAACCGGATGATCGCCATCAGTCGGCCAGTGATCGGCGAACTTCCGCCATAAGGGCTTCGCGGGTATTCTCGACGGCCTCCTCGATCACGGAGTTGAGAAGGCCGTCGAGCATCGCCCCCACTTTCGGTCCCTGCTTGACGCCGAGTGCAATGACGTCCCTTCCGTTTACGGCCAGGTCTTTCACGCTGAGCGCTGCGCCTTCGTCCATCAGTTCGTCGCAGATGCGCTCGAGGTCGTCCACCATTTCCACCTGCGCTTCAACGAGGTGGGGCGCCTTGCCGCGCGCATCTCCCCGCTTTAAGTCGCAAAGACTTCTAAACAAATCGACATCGCCGTTGAGCTTGCCGATCATTCGCCTGACCGATTTCGCATTTGCCTGCACAACGTCATCGTGGTGTTCCACCAAGGTAAGCACGCGTGCCGTCGTTGCTTGCGAAAACGTGAGCCTCTGCATTATTCCGCGCGCGATCGGCACGCTTAAGTCCGGATGCGCGTAAAAGTGTCCCACCCCCGCGTCGTCGGTGAAGAAGGCGGAAGGCTTGCCCATGTCGTGGAAAAGGGCAGCCCAACGAACCAGGGAATATGGCGGCACGCCGTCGATGACCTTCGCCGTATGCTTGAGCACGTCGTAGACATGATAGGGAGACTTCTGCTCGAAACCCTTCATGGCGACCAGCTCGGGCAGCACGGCGCACAGCACGTCGACACATTCGACAAGGGCCGACCCCGCGCAGGCTCCGAGCAAGAGCCGATTAAGCTCATGGGTGACGCGCTCTGTAGATATGTGGCGCAGGTAGCGTTTGCTGCGCACCATTGCCGCATAGGTGTCATGCTCGATTGCGTAGCCAAGCTCCGATGAGAATCGGCAAGCCCGCAGAAGGCGAAGGCCGTCTTCCGCAAAACGCTTATCGGGATCGCCAACCGTCCGTATCGTCCGCGACTCGATATCGCGCATCCCCCCGAAAGGATCCAGCAGTCCCTTATCGGGGCGATATGCCATCGCATTGATGGTGAAGTCTCGACGAGCAAGGTCTTCCTCAATGCTTTGGGTGAACGAGACGTTTTCCGGATGCCGCCCATCTTTATATATACCGTCGATGCGAAAGGTGGTGACTTCGAAGGCCACGCCGTCAACGATGACGGTCAGGGTTCCGTGTTTGGTTCCGGTTTCGTGCGTGGCGAACCCGGCTTCCTCGCAGATGCGCTGCGTTTCCTGCCAGTGTGTGCTGCAGGCCATGTCGACATCCGACACGCTGCGTTTCAGGAGGGAATCGCGTACGAAGCCCCCGACAACCCACGCTTCGGCACCCGCGTCGTCAAGTACCGACAACAGTTTCAGCGCTTCATTTGGCAACGAGCAGGATATGGCATCGTACATGGCAACCCCCGTATCTGTGTGCAGGACAGTATAAACCCGCAAAAGGAGTCAGCCAGGCGAATGAACGATAAGTATAAGAGCCCACTGACTCCAAAGGGAGGGGCAGCGTGGAAACGGATTTTACCGAGCAGAAAGAAGCAGAAAGAAGCAGAAAGAAGCTCCAATATAAGTAAGTACTATATAGAAGAACACAGTTCAGAGAACGGGGTGCCCGACGGTTAGCAATGCCCGTCCAGCTCCAAGCCACAAGCGCATGCGACCCTATTTTAGGCGCGTTCGTGAGGATGCATGGGCATGGACGTAGGAGCGTTCGCAAGAGCGCGCACTCCGGCGAAGCCGGAACATCGGGTCGGGGGAGCCGACGTCCCGCCCCCGCCCGCCGAGTTGTGTACGGGATGTGGAGAAACCCGCATCTCGCAAATGCCCCCTTGCGCGGGGCGGGGGGTGCGCGTAATATACCAACTCGCGCCGAACGCGGAAGCGGACCGGCGGCCGGCCCGCAAGGGCAGGCGGGAACCTTGAGAACCGGATACTGGACAGACGGAACAGATACTTTTCTTATCTATCACTTTAGCCAGTGAAGCAGGCGGGAGGGGCGCTCGAGCCGAGCAGCCCGTCCCCCCGGAAAAACAATTTCTTTTTTTACTTTAAGACCAAGATCGCCGCGAGGCCAACCGGCCGAGCGGCTCTTCTTCAACGGAGAGTTTGATCCTGGCTCAGGATGAACGCTGGCGGCGTGCCTAACACATGCAAGTCGAACGGTTAAACCGCCCTCGGGCGGACATAAAGTGGCGAACGGGTGAGTAACACGTGACCGACCTGCCCCCCGCACAGGGACAGCCCCCCGAAAGGGGGATTGATACCTGACGATCCCGGGAAGGCGCATGCCCTCCCGGGCGAAGCTCCGGCGGCGGGGGATGGGGTCGCGGCCCATCAGGTAGACGGCGGGGTAGAGGCCCACCGTGCCGACGACGGGTAGCCGGGTTGAGAGACCGACCGGCCACATTGGGACTGAGATACGGCCCAGACTCCTACGGGAGGCAGCAGT
>CAVDWN010000330.1:0-3017 GCA_963612535.1 Sphaerochaetaceae bacterium | reverse complement strand
CAACCACCAGCACCGCTTCCCGTGCAACAAAAGCACGAACAGCAGCGGGAAGATTATGCAGCATGGTTGTCCTTACAGTAGAAGAAGGCGAGCGGATGGGCGGAGTATCAAGGGCGAAAGGCTCTCCCCCGACGCCAGAAACAATGAGAAGCGGAAAACGAAGAGACAGAGTATCACAACCTACAGACTCCCCAACAACCAAAAAAGCCGCAATCAACGCGCCGCGCAATCCAGCTCTCTTGAGCAAACGCGCGCATGCCAGAAGCAATCACAGAAGCAATAGCTCGAGTCGAGACCCTACGCATTCAGCGCAACCGCGTTTGGCAGCTTGCTCTTGTCAAGCGTCTTCAAATCGTAAGTTGCCTGCAAATTTAGCCAAAATTGCGCCGTGGTTCCCAGAGCCTCTCCCAAAAGCCACGCCATCTCGGCAGTAATCGAACGACGCCCGTGCACGATATCGGTGATGGCAGATGCAGGCTTCCCTATGGCCTTCGCCAGGCGATACTGACTGATGCCAAGCGGCTCGAGGAATTCCTCGAGAAGGATTTCCCCCGGAGTCGAAATGTAATCATTTATGGTAGTCACAAAACCCAACCTCCCTCGCTTCACCATCCACCCAAACAAATTGGTGACGCGCACTTCGTGCGCTTTCTTATGCTACGCGAGCTTTCGCTCGCGTCTACATAATTCTTTCCGCAAGGACAACCAGAGACCTGACCTACTTATCGCCCAAATATCCATTGGAGCTCATTGCCGACCACGTGAGGTACATCTCGCGATAGTTGCACTTAATGAATCCCTGAATTACACGCACTTCCCTATCGGACAGCATCCCTTGATTTTTCAGCTCAGTGTCCCCATTGCTTCTCACGAAGAATTTAGCCGACCCGCCTTCGGTAAGGCGGGTATCGCTGGCATGCACATGCATGCATTCAATCACGCAATGAGCCGTGAAGTACAGATAATAGCCGCACACCTTGAAGTTATAGTATTTGGGCATCTCATGCCTCCACGAATGCCCTGTTAGACCGGTAATAATCAAGCACAATGCCAAGCTCGATATCATCCATGGTCGTCTCAAGAAAGTCACCACTGTCGTTCAAGACGGCTGCACGGGCTGGATTGTTCAGGTTCAATACTCGCATTCCACCCGACTGCATCTTCGTATACGCGTAACCATTCACGATTAAATCAGCATCGTCGGCAATGCGAATCAAGTCCTCGTCGCTCATACGATACGCACCTCCTTAATTGGAGACAGAAAGCTATCTGCGTTGATATATAAGTTGTCCAATATAGGAATCAGGTCGATGTATTCCTCAACAGGCGAATCGAAGCCTTCGTATTCCGCATCGACGACTATATACCCATGATCCCAAGTGCGAACTTTGACGTACCGCTTCAGACTGTCCGACGTGCGGAACCGGACAGTCGTATCACCGGCAGTAAAGCCCGTGTAGCCATCCTCGCAGTTCAACACAGCGCAGCTGTTGTCTTTGGCAGTCATCTGCATCAACTCCTTATTGCGGGACTCCAGTGTAGCATGCCCCTTTCAACACGCGATGTCGAAGGGTAAGAGCTGTGAAGCAAAGGGAAATGGCGGCTCCCCTTTAGTCCTCTCACATAGAACCCCGGACTCCCGGCATCGCGCCGCCCAACCTGGCACCACTCCCGCAAAGCAAAAGCGGCTGGCATCAATGTCAGCCGCTTTTGGTTGCCGTTATCGCCCACGCGTTCGCTTACTTGGCGTAAACGCGTGGCGTACCCTTCGTTAGCGTTCGCCGGTCAGCTTGTCGTGGACTATCTCGTAGGTGTCGCGGGCGATCATGTATTCCTCGTTAGTGGGGATGATGATGATCTGCACCGCCGAGTCGTCGGTGGAGATGATGCGCTCGAACCCGCGATGGCGGTTCTTCTCCTCGTCGAGCACGATGCCGAGCGGCTGCAGGCCCGTGAAGATCATGCGGCGCATCTTCTCGCAGTTCTCGCCCACGCCGGCGGTCAGCACGATGGCGTCCACGCCGCCCATGACGGCGATGTACTGGCCGATGTACTTCTTCACCGAATTCGAGAACATGTCGTAGGCCAGCATCGCGCGCTCGTCGCCCGCCTCGGACGCGGAACGCACGCTGCGCAGGTCGTTCGACACGCCGGAGATGCCCAAAAGCCCCGATTTCTTGTTCATCAAGTCGTTCATTTCGGAAGCGCTGAGGTTTTCGTGCTCCATGACAAACGGCACGATAGCCGGGTCGATGGCGCCGCAGCGCGTGCCCATCATCAAGCCGTCGAGCGGCGTGAGGCCCATGGAAGTGTCCACCGCCACGCCGTGGTCGATGGCGCTTGCCGAGCAACCGTTGCCCAGATGCAGCGTGATGAGCTTCAAGTCCTCGAGCGGCTCGTCGAGCACCACGGCCGCGCGCTCGGAAATGTAGCGATGCGACGTACCGTGCGCGCCGTACTTGCGGATGGCGTACTTTTCGTACAGCTCGTAAGGCAGCGGGTACATGTAGGCCTTCGGCGGCAGCGTCTGGAAGAACGAGGTGTCGAACACGGCCACCATCGGAATGCCGGGCATGTGCTTCTGGCAAGCGTGAATGCCCATGAGCGCCGCGCCGTTATGCAGCGGGGCCAACTCGGCCAGCTCGTCGATCTTCGCGATCACGTCGTCGTCGATCAACACGGAACGGTCGAAGTATTTGCCGCCCTGCACGATGCGGTGCCCCACCGCGTCAATTTCCGCCAGCGACGAAATGGCCTTGTCGGGCCCGGAAACGAGCGATTCGAGCACAAGCGCCATCGCGTCGTCGTGGTCGGCCATTTTCGCGTCGATGACCACTTCGTTGTCGTCGAGGCCGTGCTTGTGGAACGCCTCGGCGCTGCCGACGCGCTCGCAAATGCCCTTCGCCATGAGGTGATGCGTCTCAACGTTGATGAGCTGGTACTTCAGCGACGAAGAACCCGCGTTGATGACCAGTACGTTCAACAGCCGCCTCCTTCGGGAATTAAACGTTTATCGC
>CAVDWN010000329.1:0-3128 GCA_963612535.1 Sphaerochaetaceae bacterium | reverse complement strand
AGGTGGGCCTCGACTTCTCGAAGCGGCGCGAGCGAACCCGCGCCCAACAGCTCCAGGCCTTTCGGCATATCGCCTGCGCAGCGGCAGAAAGTGATGTCCGAGCGCTGTCCCTTCATTGCGTAGGCGCCTACCCCGAGGCCTTGCATGGGCTTGAGGAATCGGGCTGCGCCGAACAATGCAGCTGCATCTTCCACTGGTTCAGCGGGTCTTCCCAGGAACTGACCCGCGCCATCGATCTGGGCTGCTGGTTTTCCGTGGGCGAGCGCATGCTGCAAACCAAACGCGGCCGCGAATACGCGAAAGCCATCCCACTGAACCGACTGCTCCTGGAAACCGACGCGCCGAGGGCGAAGAGCCCGGAAGTGCGCCATCCGGCAGTCCCCTATTCCTTCGCCGAGCATCAGGCCGAACTGCGCCGAACGCTTCAGCAGCTTGCCAATCTGCGCAAAACCCAACCCGAAGACCTCGCCGCCATCATCCGCGCGAACACCCGAAACATCCTGGGCAAGTAGGTGCGCTTTCTCCTTGGCGGCAAGCCGCCCGACCCGAAAGCGATCAAGGGTAATAGCCGGTCTTGCTGCGAGGTCCCAGGTGCCTGGGCGTCACCCTAGCGCTGCGGCGATGGCGTCTTCGATGGTCTCGCGGTCCAGCGGCTTGGTGATGTGACCGTCCATGCCGGCGTCCAGGCTGGCGCGCACGTCGTCGGCGAAGGCGTTGGCGGTCATGGCAAGGATAGCCACCCCCTCGGCGTAGTCACCGCCGATGGCGCGGATGCGCCTAGCAGCCTCCAGGCCGTCCATCACCGGCATCATCACATCCATGAACACCAGGTCGTAGTGGCCAGGCGCGGACGCAGCGAACATATCCACAGCCTCCTGCCCGTTGCGCGCAACTTCGCACTCAATGCCCATGTCCTGAAGCATCATCAGCGCAATCTCCAGGTTCAGGTCGTTGTCCTCCACCAGAAGGGCACGCTTGCCGGCCAGGTCCACCTCGGGCCGCTCGTAGCCAAGACGCTCCTTGTAGGAAAGGTCCAGCTTGAACGGCAGCTCCACGGTAAACGTCGAGCCTGCACCCTCTTCGCTGGCAAGCTCCACGGTGCCGCCCATCAGCTCCGCCAACTCCCTTACGATGGCGAGCCCCAAGCCCGTGCCCGTTACGCCCGGGTCGCGGTTCTCGCGTGCGAACAGCTCGAAGGCCCGCGCCTGGAATTCCTCGCTCATGCCTATGCCGGTGTCCTCGCACACGAAGCGGTAGACAACCGTCTCGCCGTCACAGGAAAGCTCCTCGACGCCCGAGTACACCGTGCCGCCCGGCCTGTTGTACTTCACGGCGTTGGTCACCAGGTTGGCAAGGATGCGGTTCAAGTGGGCCGGGCTGCCCATCAAACGCCGGTGCGGCACCTCGTAGGACCCTTTGCCACTCGTGAACTCGATGCCGGCCTCGGCGGCCATCGGCTCCACCATGCCGATGATGTCGTCGAGAACCTCCAGCAGGTCGAAGGGCCGCTCCTCCAGCACCACCGTGCCGCTCTCCAGCTTCGTCGTGTCCAGGATGTCGTCAACCAGGCTGGCAAGGTAGTTGGCCGAATCGAGGATCTTCTTGCGGCACTCCGAGCGCTTGTCCGGGTCGTCGGCATAGCGCCGGCTTATCTCCACCATGCCCATGATGCCGTTCAGGGGCGTGCGGATGTCGTGGCTCATGCGCCGCAGGAAGCTCGTCTTCGATGCGTTGGCGCGGTCGGCCTCGGCCTTGGCGCAGCGCAGCTCTTCCTCGCGCTGCTCGCGCTCGGCGATGAAAGGGGTTATGTCGCTCAGAAAGCCCTGGAAGAAGCGGGCGCCGTCCGCCTCGCACTCAAGGGTAGAGTCGGTGAACCAGCAGTAGCCGCGGTCCTTGCACAGCAGGCGGTACACCGAGTCCTGGTAGCAGTCGCCCTTGTGCGACTCCAAGTCGTGCACGTACTCCACGGTGAGCTTGCGGTCGTCGGGGTGCACCAGGTTCAGGAACTTGTTGCCGAACCTGGTCTCCAGCTCCTCTAGCGACCAGCCCAGCATGTCCCTGAAGCGCTCGCTGGTGTAGATGAACGGGTAGCCCTCGTCGGAAGCGCAGCGGTGGTAGCCACCGGGCAGGCTGCCCAGCATCGACTCGCTGACGAGCGAGCGCCGCTCCAGCTCCTGCTGGCGGTGGACGAAGGAGGTCATGTCCTGGCACACGCTGATGATGGCCAGCCGGCCGTCCTGCGCGCGCACCACCTCGCCGCGGTCCACCGTCCAAAACCAGCTGCCATCCTTGCGCGGCATGCGGTACGTGGTCTCATAGATCCGCCCCTCGCAGTGGTAGTCGCCCAAATCGGCGGTCACCTGCGGCATGTCGTCCGGATGGATCGTATTCGCCACCAGCCCGCCGATGCCGGCCACTAAATCGTCCACGTCGTCGTAGCCCAGCATGTCCACCATGGCCTGGTTGGCGTGGAAGAACGGGAAGCCGTCCTCGCAGTAGCCGCCTATCACGCCCGCGCCGGGCGTTCCCGCGGCGATGCCGGAAATAATGTCGTTGATATCGATACCGCGCAGACGCTCCGAGTCCATTCGTACCTCGCTCTTACGGTGTTTCAACCTTTGGTTGAAGAGTATAGCGAGGCACGCCCCCCCGAAAAGCGGCACCAGCAGAACGGGGGCAAAAGGCTCCATGCCGCGACCACCGGCAACGGCACTGCGGCCGCGCAGGCTGAACCGACCAAATGCGGCCCTCCCATGGCGCCTATCCTGCCGTCAAAGTACGCAATGCGGCCAACCAAAGCAGAAGGCTCCGTGGCCTAGGACCACGGAGCCTTCGTTTCAGCAAGCCCTTCCGAGTTATCCCCTCATTCAGGGAAAGGACCTGCCGAATGCGTCTTAAGGCACCCTATCGCAATCAAACCGCAGGGTCTACCTTTCAAAAAAGAGTTCAACCCTCCTGGTTGCCCGCACATGCAAACAGGGCACGATCTGAATCTCAGGGCATGCGCCAGTAAGTCAGCGAGCGGGATCCTGGCGAGTGCAGATAGCGTGGTAAACATGCCAGTGGCATGTTCAGTCCCAAACTATGCGTCCGAGCGGACGCATCCTGCGCAGCTCTGCTGAGCAGGA
>CAVDWN010000328.1:0-3191 GCA_963612535.1 Sphaerochaetaceae bacterium | reverse complement strand
TTTGTTGGGAAGCTGTGCGCCACGATCGATCTTCGAGTAATTGGCGCTTGTCTCGTGGGTGTCGTATCGCTCTGCTACGTTGCCCTTTCCTTCAGCTCTTCGCTGATAATGACGATCGTTGCCGCATCCGTTATGTTCCCCGGTGCCATGATCGGAATCGGGCTATTCAACCCGACGCTCATCAATCGTTGGTTCAAAGACCGTGCTGGGGCCCTGCTTGGTTTCTCGGCTGCTTTCACGGGGATTGGCGGCGTTATATTTTTGCAGGTTGATCAGGCAATCATCAATGCTGCAGGTTTTCGTACTGCCTTTCTTGCAAACGCCATCATTATTGCTGTTATCGCTCTTCCCTGTGTCTTGTTCGCTATTCGGAACAAGCCATCTGACCGCGGGATGCTTCCTTACGTGAACCTCAATGGCGGTGAATCCAAGGAGACCGACGAAGGTCAAGAGGATGCCCTCAAGAAGGCTGCTGCCCGCAATTGGAGCGTTGAGCCCGGTATTGCCCTTAAGAGCCCTGCGTTTTGGATCCTTTGCGTTGCTATCGCTCTGGCCAATGCGACGGTAATGGTTGCCCAGTTCTTCCCAACGTATATCAGCTCTCTTGGGAGTGCTGGAATCGCCGCATTCGTAACCGGAGCCGGGCTTGCCTCGTTTACTATGGCCGGCCAGGCAATCTGCAAATTCATTTTGGGCGCAGGTTCCGATCTTTCCCCAAAGAAGACGGTTCTTGTGGCAGGTGCCGTTGGCATTATCGCGATCTTGTTTATCTGGTTTGGCGCGCAGACGGCGTTGCTTCCCATCGGTGGCCTTATCTTCGGCATGTTCTATGCAAGTCCGATTGTCCTCATGCCGTTGGTTGCTGGTGCGATCTTCGGAACGGGCGACAATTATTCGGTTATCTGGGGTCGCACCATGCTCCCTTCGGGTTTGCTTGCAGCTCCCGCAGGCATTCTCTGGCCCTGGATCTCTGAGACTTTTGGCGGGTTTGATGCTGTATTCGCTACGGGAATCGCCAGTATCGTCATCTTCGTTGTTCTGATCTTTATCGCCATGGCCATCGGGGGAAAGCTGCCGCACACGGAGGGTGTCATTCCTGCTGCCGAGAGGATCAAGGCGGAGAATGCCAAAGATGCTGCAGCTCAGATCGACTAGAAAGTCCAGGTGAGAGTTATGAAAAGTCCTTTCAAGGAGTTTGATCCAACCCAGTTCAAGCGTTACTGGCTTGATGTTCCCTATGCGAATCAGCATTCTCGTCAGGTGATGGATATCTGGCTTCCAGATGAGGGAGAGGGCCCATTTCCCCTTATCGTTTTCGTCCATGGTGGTGGATGGTTGTTTGGGAACAAACGAGAGAACACCATGCCAGGTGCGTTCAAGGTCATGTCGCAGGGATATGCGATGGCTTCGATAAGTTATCGTCTTGCACCGGGATCCCATTGGCCCGAGCCTCTCTATGATGTTCGCGCTGCAATCCGATTCCTTCGTGCGCACTCCGCCGAGTATAACCTTAAAGCTGACAAGATAGCCGTTATGGCGAATTCTGCCGGAGGTCATCTTTCCGGTATGGTTGCTGCTTTAGCGGGCAGGGACATTCTGAAGGGCAAGGAGCTTGGCAATCCTGATGTCGATGATTCCATCCAATGTCTGGTTAATTTGTTTTCTCCCTCCGACCTGATTGCTTGTGATTATTGCGATCTTGGCGCTGTTGCTATGACAGCCTCTGGGGATGGGAACACCGTTATCGACTGCGATGAGCAGGATCCGATGCAGAAGCCCCATAATATACATTTAGGGTTCAGAGCCCTGGATAACCCGGCTGCCGCCGCGGGGGCGAGCCCCATTAATTTCGTTACACCTGATTTCCCCAGAGCTTATTTCCTCCAAGGACTGAAGGACACGCTTGTGCCAGCGGGCCAATCCATCTCTATGTGGAGGAAGGTGAATCTTGTTTGTGGGGATGGTCACGCTAGGCTCGAGATATTCCCCAATGCCGTGCATGGCGATCCTGCCATGAAGACAGATGAGGTTATGAATCGGATCCTGGACTTTATTGACGATTGTCTTTGGGATGGCCCGCGCCGGCGAACGCCTCTTCCGACCGAATTAAAGCTAGTAGATTAGCCTTTGGAAGTTGATCGCCGCTGGCTAGCCTGGTTGGGCTTGTCGGCGGCGCTTCTGTTTCGCATAGAATATCAGGGATGTCTGAGATCGTTTGGGGGGAGACACGGGGGCGAAGTTTGGTGGAGCTGTATCAACTTGAATATTTCCGTGAGATTGTTTCATCGAAGAGCCTTCACGAGGCCTCTGAGAAGTTGCATGTGAGTCAGCCGTCTTTGAGCCGCTGCGTAAAGGCTATCGAAGAGGAACTTGGGACGCTAGTATTCGACAGGGTCGGTCGAAGCCTGGTTCTCAATGAGACAGGACAAGTGCTTCTGCGTGAAGTCAACAAGACCCTCGATGCGGCGGATTCGATTCATCGCGAGGTCTCTGCTTTCATGCGCAGTAAAGAGCAAACCGTTAATTTGTATGCCCCGGTGCCTTTGGGGGACGATGAGCGTGTTCTTTTTGGCTTCAAGAAGGCTAACCCCGGGATACGTCTTCGCGTTGGGGTTGCCCCGGCAAAGCAGTTGCTCTCTGAGGTTCCGGACCTGACATTCTTTTCTTCCCCCTTCCCTCATGAGGGGGATAACTATCGGCTATTGGGGGAGGAGGAAATTGTCCTTGCTGCCCCCGAAGCGTCAAAAGTCGCTAAGCTGGCGGCGGTTCGCTTGGCGGATATGGACGGGGAGGATTTCGTTTGCACGATGCCTTGTGAGCTGAGGGAAATGCTCAATGGCATGTTTTCCGATGTTGGGGCGGTGCCGCATATCGTGATGGAAAACCAATCGTATGTCCAGGTGATGAATGCCGTTTCTCTGGGGTTTGGCTACGCTTTGGCTCCTGCAGTTACTTGGTTCTCGTCGGCTCAGGATGGGATTGTGGCTGTCCCCTTGAGCGATGTGCACCGAAAGAGGTACTTGTACCTTAAGTGGTCCGAAAGGGCTGTTTTGTCCCAGCCGGCGCGTCTCCTCAAAGATTATTTAGTGAATCATTTTGCTGAGGTCGCCCCTGCGGGGAACTCTGACATTGAATGACTCCCAAGGGCTGCTTGTCTACGGGCAAGCAGCCCTTTGCTTTTCGGCCTGCCG
>CAVDWN010000327.1:0-3218 GCA_963612535.1 Sphaerochaetaceae bacterium | reverse complement strand
GTGCTCAATAGTTTAGCCGCTAAATAATAAACCAGCTAAAAAGAATTACCGATTCGTCACACTTTGGGATTCGCCGCCAACAGAAACACGCCGACAAGACAGAAGCTGAACAAGGTGGTCCATCGCCCACCGCCCTATCTGCCGACAAATAAGACGCACCATCCGTCTCGCGCTTCCTTGCAGATACCGAATTCAACAAGCCCCCTCAACTTCCTAGAACAAGCAAGCGTCGATAACGTCCTTGCCCCTGAGGGTATCTAGCCATGGGCCAGGAATCCCATCGAGGCCGTACGCTATGCCGGCCAGGGCGCCGGCAACCGCGCCGGTGGTGTCCGTATCATCGCCAAGGTTGACGGCCTTAAGGACGCAGTCCGCGTAGTTGTCCGTGCCGGCAAGGCACCAGAGCGCGGCCTCGAACGTATCCAGGACGTAGCCGCTCGATGAAATCTGGTCTTCGGGCTTGTTCACGTCGATTCGCGCGGCCGCAACCTCCAGGGGTGTTCTACCGGCGATAAGCTCTCGAGCCGCATGGACCATGCGCACGCAGGCCTCCGTGGACGTGTTGTGCGCATGGGTGATTGCCGAAACTGCGCGCACTTCGTCGTCGGCCGCATCGGTGAAGGCCAGCGGAACAGTACGCATAAGGGAACCGTTGCCGTTGTCGAACTCGCCGTCCAGGCCGCGGCCCAGGCGCAGCGCCGTGGCCGTGGCATTGCCTATGTCGAAGAGCCCGTCGCACGTGTAGGCGTCGTCACGGTACCAGGCGAGGAACCGGCCACGGATATCGACGGCATCAACCCGCCCCAGCTCACGGTAGCTATCGCAGATGGCGAGCGCCATCGAGGTGTCGTCGCTCCAGGTCCCGGCGGGCTGGTCGTGCGTGCCGTGGCCGACCATGCCCGTGCATGCGAAAGAACCACGTGTCATGAATTCATAGGGAACGCCAAGCGCATCGCCAACAGCCTGGCCGAATACGCAGTCGCGAAGGGTAACCGTCATGGAACAACCCGCTTTCTTCCTTTTGCGAAAAGGCGCTCATGCGCCGCGCGATGCCGCTCAGCCCTCGTCCAGCTCCTTGAGCCTCAGCAGGCACCGGTCCAGAAAGCCGCTCCTGGCAAATTCGCCCAGCAGCCCGCTACAGAAGCGGTCTTGCCTCACGCATGTCGTGATAAGCGCGCGGATCAGATCGAGGTCGGCATGCTCAATGCCGCATGCGTCGAAGCCTTCGTCGGACATCTCAATGCCATAGCGCTCCAGCGTCGCTCCATAGCTCGTGTCCGCAAACCCGACGAGCCCATAGAAGTCGCCAACGAAGTCATCCAGGCCGCCAGTCCCGCAGAAGGGGACGACATTGATCTCCCTGGCTGCGAGCGTGCCCGCGTATTTGGTCAGCCTCTTGTACACGCGAATCCCCTAGCGCAGAAGCCCGTTATCACCCAGGTAGTCAACGAACGCGTCGATGATCCGGTTAGTGCGGGCCTGAATGTCAGCTTCGGTGAAGTCCTCCATTTCGGCCACCATGCGCTTCAGCTCGGCCACCTGCGTGCCCGCTTTTTCCTTACCGTCGGAGCCGATGTAGCCCTCGTAGTACTTTCGCTTGTCAGGGAACTTGTAGTCGGCGGCACTGATGTTCACGCGCTTCTCAAGCAGGGCCTTGTTGCCAAGCGCCTCAAGATTATTACGATCCTTGAGAGGCTCCATCTCATGACGCTTCTTCGCATAAATGTGCTCGATCTCGAGCTTCGTCTCCAGACTCATCAACGGTTGGGAATCATCGGCATAGGCCCACCAGGTCAACATTGATTTGGTCACAGGGCGGCCATTTTTGAACTCATACGCACGGAAGAGCCCGGCGATACCCTCGCGGTCGAAGGGATGGCCAGAGAACTCAACCGGCAGGCCGTTCACAATGTTGACCATCTCCGGGTACACCGGCGTGCGCAAAGCGTTCACACCGGGTCGCTCGACGGCATAGGCGAAGATAAAGGCGGTGGTTTTATCGAGAAAGGCGTAGAAGGATCTCTCGTCCAGCTCGTTGTTCTCGTCCTTATTAGCCAGGAACCATACGCTCGTTAGGTAGGTCCACATGCCGTTGGGGGCGTAGTTCAGCACAAAGAGCCTGCGCAGAATACGCTCGCTGAAGCCCTCCTGCGCATCAACGCTCTGCCAGAAGCCCAACAAGGCCTCAAGCTCATCCAGGGTCTTCTCGTCCTTAAGCATCGCGTACCCGTCGGCGCTGAAGAAGTCTCGCAGCGACTTAGTGGTCGTGTCGGAGATCCCCAACTTCGCTCGTCGGTAATACATGTAGCGCGTAAATAGCTCGTCCATAGGGGTGCCGCGCCTCGGGCGGAACAGTTTGTTGGCACCATCCTCAAGATTCCTCCAACGGGCAATGAAATCGTCTTTGCGCCCCTGGTCGGAGTAGTGCTTGTAGAACTGGCTCTTGAAGATATCGGCGTCGGAAAGCGGCAAACCTCGGTCATTAAGCGTCGAGAAGATACGCAGCGCCGTATCCCGCGACTCGGCCTCGATAGGCAGCAGGATCACGTTGTTCAGGATGCGCAAGGGAAACAACGCCGTGTACATGGGCGTCTTGTCCACGAACTCGGCGATCTTACCGGAGAAGTACGCGAAGGCCTTGGCGTATCGACTCTTCCTACTCTCCTCCACCTTACCGTCCTTCAGGATGGCAAGGAACTCCTCCTTGTCGTTGTCGGAGGCGACTTCAGAGTCGATCTTCAGCCGGTCAAATAGCGGACGCCCCAGCTCGTTGGTCTTCCAGATGCACTTTGCGATCAGCTTGCGCGTCTCAACGGTATCGTCGTCCATAGCCGTTTCGAACTTCGAATAGAACGCGCGCAGCAGGAGCATGATAGTGGTCAGGCGCTGCTGGCCGTCGATGATCTCCTGCTTTCCATCGGGGTTCTTGAAAGTGACGATAGGCCCCAGGAAGTACTCGTCATTTTCGCTGTCGAAGTCGGAACTTGAGTTGTTGGGAAAAGCAAACAGGTACAGGTCCTCCCACAGCGTCTCGCACTCGTCCTGCGTCCAGGCATAGGGGCGCTGATAATCGGGAATGAGGAAATCTGACTTTTTGTCAGAGAAGAGGCTGCTGATGGTTCTCTGGTCTATGTTTAGCTTTGACATGTAGAACGACCTCCGTGCAGGTGGGAAGTACAATTACGACTTTCTCGATTATACGCCGCACCTCGAGATCA
>CAVDWN010000326.1:0-4300 GCA_963612535.1 Sphaerochaetaceae bacterium | reverse complement strand
TCATCATACACACGTACCATCGGAAGCGAATAACGGACTTCCTCACGCTCAAACGACGAGTCATCAACAAGCGCAAACGTGTCTATGTTGATGTCGATCAAGTCGGCCGCGGCCTGCAAATTCTGACTTTTCGGCTTCCAGTTTATGAACGACGCGACGAACCATTCGGAAAGCCCCAAACGGTCGAGCGTGGGCCTGACTTCACTTTCCGTGTTCTTGCTCACCACTATCTGGATGATACCGCGATCGTCTAAGGCGCGCATCGCATCTAACACGCCCGGGCGCAGCGCCAGTATTTCCGGATCGCTTTCCACAAATGTGCCATTCCATACCGTATTGTCGAGATCCCACGCGACGCACTTCACCTTTTTCGCGGGCTTGGCCTGCTCGTCGGCGGCGGCGCTATCATCCCGTTCATCCGCATCCGCAGCGGCGCACACCGCGGTCTCCGCCGCTGCTGGATACCATGTTGGAACAACCCCCTCCCTGAACTGCACTAACTCGCAAAACAACAGCACAATATGCGCCTCACGGTTGTTCTCAGGATATATTTTCATGCGCAGCTTCCCCTTGCCCGGAAACACGCATGACACATCTACAACACGCTGGTTGTAGCCAGACTCTATACGAATCCCCCCACGGAATGTCAGCGCATTGTCATCGGTGATGTCGAGAAACAACGTGAACGACTCGGGCTCCGCAGAAAACAGCTGCAGCAGGAAAAATGGCGTATCGCGCACGGTATCGCGGCCGACAGAATCCGCATACATATATTTATCCGAATCGAATTCTTGGCGATCCTTAACCGGATAGATGCGCCGACCCAACGCCCCCAACGACATCAGACGCCGTTTACTCGCACACCGACCCTTCCACAGAACATCAACATTCATCACTTGCTCAGGTGTTAAAGCACCGGGATACACAATGCTCTCTAGCTTTCCCCATTTAGAGAAGGCGATTTCGGCACCGAAAGGCGTTCCGCCGAAATGCGAGTTGTCATAAATGCCAAAGGAGAACCGGCGGCAGCGCTTATCGGGGCGCTCGACGAACAGTTCACACGTTTCATAGCACAGGGGCTCACCGCACTCCAGGCAATGCTCGGCCCAATAGCTCGAGCGAATCCATGCGATGTCATCGAGCTTCACGAACAAATCCGGCATGGACGAAGTCGGCAGCACCTCTTCTGCATGCAAGCGCCTGCTATAGAACTCATACTGGTACATTGCTACCTCGCTTCTTCGGCCGAATGCCAAAACGACGCCGGGCCCCTTACGAACGAATCGAATTCACCGGTGACGGAGTGATATCCAACAGCAAAACGCCCCTGATCGGGAGCCCAGAGGCAATATTGCGAAATGGCATTGGACAGGCAGGCGGCTTCCTTGCCGGCGTCCGCCGCGACACGCTCAAGATTGATTTCGGGATTGTTCTGGCGAAACGCGCCCACACAATACGGCTCAACGAACAAATTGAGTTTGCGTATTGCGCCCTTGCGGTACAAGTCGAGCGCCGCCTGACCTAAGCAGCGGTGATCGCTGTGCTGCGAGTTACCCACGAGCGGGCTTATCGTACACACCTCGGCATCGGGGTACACGGCCAAAAACCACTGGATGATTTCCTGCGCCCGATCTACGGAAAGACAGCCATCAACCGCACGCTTGGGGGCAAAATGCACCCGGGAGGGCCGATAGCCTATAGCCTGGCAGCTAGCAAGGAACTCCCGATCGCGGGCATCACTAAAAGCGGCTTCGTCAAGGCTGTGAGCATGAGCGCCTTCATGCTTATCGCACGTTTGACCATCGTCCAACACGCCGCGCACGCACGACTTCGAGCCATCCGAGCAAAGCACCACATGCACGTCGCAGCCTTGCGTCATCAAGCGCCGAGCCCAAGCACCAAGGGTCAGAAGCTCATCATCTTGATGAGGCGAGAAGACCACAACAGGTGCAAGGGGGGGGGTGCAGTGCCGTTACGGAATCTTCCATTTTCCGGTAATTGCTGAACAATCTTCTCAAACGGCTTACCACGGTACCCCTTTCAAACAATAACTTGCTGCAGCTACATCAGCAATAACGATGTCGCTTTCAAGCAGCAGATTGCTCGAAAGCGGCATCGGCATCCACAACTGCAATAGCTATTCAATCGGATTATTATCCTCCCGTTACCACACTACAACCCGCGTACCACTAGGGATCGTGTCATAGATCCATTTTGCATTATCAATCGCAAGCCTAATGCATCCATGCGACGCATTAACGCCAAGGCGGCCATCCTGAATCGAAGTCATACTGCCTTGGTTGTACAGAACAGAATGGAACAGATAGTTTCCGTAGAACTGAGTCCAATACCAACAGGTATACCCAGACCCGAACGACATGCCTCTTGAGCCAACAACGAATTGCCCCTTAACTGTTGGAGTGCCCCATGCGCCGCTGGTACAAATCATCAAACGGTTCATGATCCATTTACCATGAGGTCGCTCGAATACAGCAACCTGGTTGGAGCCAGTGTCAACAATTATTTCCCAGTTCGTGGCGCTCGAATACCAATTTGCCCTTTCAAGCCACCATGCGTAGTAAGAATTATCCTCGCGGTAAACACCCGACCAATCACTCCAAATATAGCTTCCGTCCGACAGCTGAGTGCCACCCATCGGAAGTGCATAACCAAACCTCAGGGAGTATTCGATGTACCTCTTTAGATTGTCCGAGACTGCAGCACTACCGCCAAATATGCGGTATTCGCCTATCGACCTTACATTACTTGCAGCTGCTCCAATACTTGAAGAGAAAGCGTTGCCCACGAGCGCAATTAACGAGGATTGCCGCCCCTGCATACCGGAGCCGGTCAAAGCATCATAGGGCCTTTCACCAGATGCGAATGCTACGTTTCTCCACGCCATCCCGGCATTTGATATAGCCCATTCATTGACGTTTGAGTTTGTCTGGTATCGGTCTGCTCCACTTAGCCTTATTGCAGAATGCTCATTAGATGAGCCGTATAGATTTATACCCGAAATAAAACCTTCTGCCTTCTGGGAAACCGCAGTCTCCCCGCCTACAACCACTGCCTGGCCTTTCATAAAACCACTATCAGCAGCCGAAAGCAGCATGCTTTCCTGACTCTCGGAAAGATCGCCTGACATCAGGAAGATCGGAGATTTATGAGCAAAAGCTATCGAAGAAACCGACAGGGCATCGGGAAAGGACTCACCATTGGCAAAGAAAGCAAAATCGGAATTCCACAGGTTGTTTTGAGCCCCGTATTCGTACACCTTCGACTGCGTTTCGTATCGATCTTCGCCACCAAGTCTTTCAACCTGATACTTCGCCCGCAACGAAGATTCTACGGCACCACCGATGGCCCCTTGCCCACCAATGATAAGGACCTTCTGCACTCCAAGCCTATCCATCTCCGATGCCGTAACGCTTGGCAATGAATCAGCAGAAGAATACAAGATCGGGCAGTCGAGAGCACCAGAAAGCCCTGACACAGAAAGGGCATCCGGCCAACCTTCCGCACCGACGAGAATCGCGTACTCGGACTTCGAAAAAGCTGCTTTTGACTGTTCAACAGCAGTATCATAGCGAGTTTCGCCGGCATAAGTTTTCGAAGAAACGCTGTTAGCGTTCTCGTCAGCGTGCGCGTAAACCGGATATGCCATGCCGATAATCGCAGCAACAAGGGCAACAGCGATAAGGCCGGTGGCTGACTTTATTCTATTTGTCACTACGCCTCCCATTCACCAATTTTCTGTTGAAAGATTCAAAGGACGGATCCCTGTACTTGGCGCAAAGCTGTCTCATGTCGCCGCCGTATAACGAATCTGCAAGTCGTCGGAAACACCCATCATTGCCCCCCGAATCAAGGTTCTCGTGGCACAGCGCAACTTCTTGGGTGTCCGGAATATACTCGAGGTTCTGGTGCGCCGTTGCCGCAACCACTTTCATGCCATTGCGGCGAATCATCTCATTAATCCAGACGTCATCGGCATTCAGGCAGAGTTCCTTGATGGCTTCTGCCTCAAACGCATTATCCGGAAGAGAATGAGGAGGGAACAAGGTTCCAGCCCCAGTTGTTGCAAAAAGCTGCACGCTTGGAACAAGAACAAGCTCAGGGTAGGCAATCGGAGCCTCCAACTCCCATTCGCTGTAGGGAAGAAAGAGGTTTTTCTCTCCAAAAACGACAAAGTGTGTTCGAGATGCGCAAACGCATTCCGGGAAGCACTTATGGCAATTCGCTAGCTCGGTGATTAAGTCATTTCGGTAGACCAGGTCATCATCGAACAGAACAATTA
>CAVDWN010000325.1:0-4920 GCA_963612535.1 Sphaerochaetaceae bacterium | reverse complement strand
GTCTGGTCGGACTGTGCATCGGAGAGCTTCTTCTGGGCGGTCTCCAGGGCCTTCGCCGCTACGCCCGCCTCGGCTACGGCCTGGTCGGCCATGTCGGCGTAGTACTGCATCGCGGCGGTATCCGCCTTGTCGGACTCGGCTGCGGCCTGGTTTGCTTCGGTCACGAACACGTCATGCGCTGCGGTAGCCTTGTCGTAGGCGGGCTGCTCGGCGTCGAGCGCGGCCTTGGCCTCGTCCATCATCGCCTTCGCCTGGTCGGCCTGCACCTTCAGATCGGCGGAGGTCTGGGCCGCCTGCTGCTTCACCGCCTTGTCCACCTGGTTGCCGGTGTAGCGGGCGGAGTCCGTCCCCGCTGCGAACGCGGAAGAGATCGGGGAGATCACCAAAGACGCCACCAATGCGGCGGAGACCGCCGCGCCTGCGGCCTTTGCGGCCTTACGTTCTTCGGGCTTTGCGTGCTGTGCGTGGTTCATATGAGTAAATCCTTCCGATGAGCTGGCATTTTGAACCATGTTACTGCCTGCACCCCCCCCCGCACAAGTTTAAAAACCAGTTGAGGCGCCCAACGGCAAGAGAAAGGACGCCCGTCAACACGGGGTTGGTGCAGCCACAGCCGCAGCCTCAAGCTGCTCCCTTTGGATTTACGTTTTGGCCCCGAGCTTACGCATCGCAGTTTCAGCAGGACAGAGCATTGCGTGACACCCCCACCAGGCGAACCCCATAAACTACTGAGGCCCCACCGTCATGCAAATTAAGTTTTACGAAATAAGCCAGCAGAAGTTATAGCGTCCACAAAGACGCTTCCCGGCGGGCTTTACGACGCACAAGAAAGAGTTTGCCAGCTTGGCTACTTAGAATCCTTCAGCTTGGCAGCGCACTCTCGGCGGCGAGCCTCCTTAGCGATGAGCTTCAAACGGTCGCGCTCGATGCATCGATTGCGCACGCGCTCCGCAAAATCCGTGGCGTAGTCCTCCTGGAAAACCTCGCCAATGGTGCGCATAGAGTAATCGCTCCGAGAGAAGTACCCACGGCTGAGCTGGGCCTTTCCCATGGTGGCCGGACCTTCCTCGCCGAACTCGTCCTTCACCTCGTCGCGGATGGCGCGCATGTAACTGGTGGGCTTCTCTACGCCATCGCTCGAGTACGTGAACACTATGCAGTCAGGATGTATCTCGACCCCCTCGAAGCAGCCGCCCCGGTTGGTCACCGCGCGCTCAACCGTACTCGCAACCCGCTGGCGAACCTCTTCCCCCTCGATCCAGGGGCGACCATCGACCGTAACCATCACACACTGGAACCTGAGATGCAGGCCATTGAACTGATCGGTGTTTTCCATCGCAGCCCTTTCTATCTAGACGGAGCCGTACAGCCGTAGGTTGCAAGAGCGCCTTGTGGCCTACGGCTTAGGTTTTCTTCGGGGATATCTTACATTAATTAGTAATGTCGCAACCGTTGGCACGGCTTGAGCCCGGTATATGAAGTTGAGCCCGCACCTCTATTTTCTGCGGTGACACAATGTCACCGTTGATCTAGCTGGGGTTATAACCGAAAAACTCTGTACAGACCCAGGGTACCGACAGCATCGGCGGCACACCGCACGACAACAGGAGCTTACCTGGCACCCGCCAAAAATCGGCTACCAGCGCAGCCACGGCCAGGTTCGTTGCCATCAACGATCATCTTCATCCGACAGACCGATGAAGGCATCAACTGCAGCACAGGGGATGCGCCAGGGGCCATCTCCTGCGATCCTGATCGCGCCGGGGAACGCCCCCTCGCGGCACCAACGGCTTATCGTGCGCGGCGAAACCCGAAGGAAAGCGGCAACCTCTTTCGCGGTAAGAAAACCCTTGCTCATATCCATCGTCCCTCCTATACTTGCATTGGGAATATGTTTATAATGCAAATCATAGTTCTTTTATTTTTACGATTTACGTTGAAACATATTTTTATTACATTTGCCCTGGAGGTATTGATATGAGCAAAGACCTGTTCACAACAGTACATACGCCCACTCCCCCAGCGCCCACAAGCCCCTCCAGGGTCGAAATCGCACCATGGAAGCGCTACAACCTGGTGGAAAAGGAAGTTGGATCGCTCGATGGGGAAAAGGTGCAATGCCTCTACGCCGATAGGGGGAAGCCCGGCGATGCCCCGAAGCCCATCACGGGCGAGTTCTTCAACCACGAACTGCAGAAGTGCGACACAAGCGACGCCGCGAGCGTGGTCGAATTCTGCAGCAAGTACGGCCTGCCCTTCTCGCCCCTTTACCCGGGAAAGCAGCATTTCCTGGCAGGACACTACCGCTCCGCGAAATACCGCTTCCCGGACGACGGCAACACCACCCGCACCGAGAACAACCCATCAAACCCAGGCTTCGTGTCAGACGAGGAAGGGGGAGATCCGCACGCCGCCATACGCTGGAACAGCATTTGCAAGGAGCTTATGCCCTTCATTTCACCCAAGCACAGGCACTGCGGAAGGGACGATGTTGCATGGGGCTGCTACGCGAGCATCTACGCCCGCCGAACCGTCTACTTCGGAAACGAGGACAGCTCGAAGATAGGGGGGATCGTCTCTGTGGCCGAGCTGCAAACGACCATCCGGCTTCTGCAAACGATGATGCCACTCATCTCGCTGTGGAAGTTCTTGGAAAAGAATCCCCAGGACCCCGCATGGGTATACGAGTACCTCTCGAACAAGAAGTACATCAACCAGAACGGCCCCTGGTATTTTTTCAGAAGCGGCGCAATCCCCGCCCCTCCGACGGAGCCCTTTGTCAGCCAAACGGCGCGCGAGCTCATCGACAGGCACGGTTACCCGGACATGGAAACC
Organism: Sphaerochaetaceae bacterium; assembly: GCA_963612535.1. Taxonomy (GTDB): domain Bacteria; phylum Actinomycetota; class Coriobacteriia; order Coriobacteriales; family Eggerthellaceae; genus Anaerotardibacter. The sequence goes on along the minus strand of CAVDWN010000325.1, from coordinate 2,085 downwards.
GCAGAGCAAGCGGCGCGAGATCACCTTTTCAGCGAATACGCAGATGAGCTGCGTGAGGGAATCCGCAACGCCGCCTCCTTCTTCTCGCTCGTTTCCCAGCACTCCATAGGGCCGTTCTCTACCCTACTGCCTGAAGCGAAGGCGAACAACGAGGACTCCTGGGCCGACAGGGCGCTCGCGAAGATCGCCCTGGCAAAAGACGGCTCGACGACCGAAGACGATATTGTCGCCAACGGCGAGTCGGGATCGCTAACCGAAGCGCTTCTGTCCCTCTTCTCGTTCGAGCTGAGTCAAGACCTTCCCTGGCGGCAATGCGAGTATTGCGGCCGTATATTCAAGTTCTACAAGGACACCAACCTCCTAACGGCACGCACACTTCGCCAAAGCGCGTACTGCAAGCGCAGCTGCAGTGTGATGTCATCGAGCAAGAGCTAACTCTGGTTTCTCGCCCCCATAAGGGGGCTTGAAATATATCTACAGGCCCCGCAAGGAACATGAAAGGAGGAAAGAAATGAAGGTCTACGGAAACGGAAGCTACGAGGCGCGTGGCAAGGACAAGTACCGCTTCACTATCGTGGTCGGCTACAAGAAGACGGAAGGAGGAAAACCGAAGCCGATCAAGAAGCGCAAGACGGTTGAGGCACATGGCGACCGGGAAGCCCGGCGGATGCTGAACAGGTGGATCGACGAGGTCGAGTCCCAAACCGCAGCAGCGGCGGAAGAACCCGCCAGCATGACGCTGTCGGAGTACCTCGACCGGCACATCCGGGACTGCGAGATAAAGGGCCTCTCGGAGAAGACGGTCGAGGGGTACGCCCAGATCGCAAACCAGCGCGTAAAGCCGGCTTTAGGGGATATCCCCCTTTCCGAGCTAACCCCGCACATGCTCACCGACTTCTATCGCGAGCAGAGGCTCCACGGGAACGCGGCAGGCGGCGCGCTTAGCGTCGGAACCGTGAAGAAAACCGCCGCGTTCATCAATTGCGCGTTGGGGCGCGCCGTGTCGGACGGCTACCTTGCCAACAACCCAAACGAACGGGCAGAGAAGTTCACCGGCAAGCGAGGCGCCACGAAGAGGAAGGCGGCGGCGCTCAACATCGACGATATGAACTCGATCATCGCCCATGCGAAGCACCACCCAAACAGGGGGCTTGCCACCGCGATAATGATCGCTGCGTTCACAGGGATGCGGCGCGCGGAGATATGCGGGCTCAGGTGGAAGGACATCGACATGTGCAATTCGCTTATCAGCGTCGAGCACGATTTGATCGCGGTGAAGAAAAAAGGAGCGAAGGGTAAAACGCTCAAGCTGTCCCCGACCAAGACGCCCGAATCGGAAAGGATTGTTCCGATGGCGAAGCCGCTCCGTGCCCACCTGGAGCAGGAGCTCGAGCGCCAGAAGACGGAGATGGAACGCTACGGCATCGCGCTCGGCGGGAATACCCCGGTCGTTCGCGGCAAGTACGGAAGCTGGATCTACCCGGACACGATCACGACCAACTTCAAGTCGTTCGCGCGAGAGCTGGACATGGACCCCGACGTCTCGTTCAAATCGCTGCGTTCGGGTGTGGCTTCCGTCTTGGCCGAGGCTGGAGCGCCGGTGACTCAAGTGGCCGCCCTGCTGGGGCATACCGACATCAGCACGAGCATCCGCCACTACATCAGGTACGTATCCAATGCTTCCTCTTCGGCCGTAAGCGCCCTCGAAAGCGCTTACTTGAAGTGATCGATAGACCTTCTGTTTCTGCAAAGCTCGCATCAAATAGCTACAGGTTTCTTCCCCATTTCTTCCCCTTTGCGGGAATTCGTCTTCCCCAAGAAAGAAAAAGGCCAGCCGACAAGCAGCTGACCTGGGATTACATGGAGCCAACGGCCGGACTCGAACCGGCGACCCACGCATTACGAATGCGTTGCTCTACCAACTGAGCCACGTTGGCGCCCCACTGCGCTGAAAACAAGCGCTAGGGCATTATATCAAATCCGGCTCTCGTAGCAAGCAGCAAGTTCGGCAACTAACGCGCCCCAAGCCACCCCAAGCCACCCCGAGCTACCGCGTAAACCAGGAAGCCGACTTCGCCAGCCCTT
>CAVDWN010000324.1:0-5863 GCA_963612535.1 Sphaerochaetaceae bacterium | reverse complement strand
TCAGGGTATCAAGATCGATGGGCATAGAACCGTCCTAACGATGCAAGCCGCGCGGTAGGGGCCAACGCGGCGAAAACAGCAATGAATCGGCTTTGTATTCTAGCGCTCCCGCGCCGCGCTGCCGCCCGGCAGGCACACCAGCGCCCGCCTTTCCGCAGCATCCCTACGGTTTGTTCGATTCGGCGGGTGCCGTCAGCGGGCCAGCGCGCGGCACCAGCAGCGCGCCCAGCTGCTGCGCCGGAAGCAAGCCAGCCTGTTGCTCCGGAAGTGCGCCGGCGTGCTGCCTTTAGCATTGTTTTACCAGGTGAAACACTATAACTGCACCCCAAATACACCTGGGGAAAGGAAGGTGATGGCTTATGCCGTCCGCCATGTCACCCACACCCGCAACGGCAGTCACCGGCACCAGCCCAAAGGCGGTGAGGCAGCCATGAGGCGCGCAAGCGGCAAGGGCTGCATCGTTCAGCTGGAGAAAGACCGGCCGCGCGGGCGCTGCCGCAAATGGCAGCTGCGCGTGAGCACCGGCAAAAGCCCGGCCGACGGCAAGTACCACTGCCGAACGCGCAGGGTAACCGGCACCTTCACCGAGGCCAAGCAGCAGCTGCACGAATTCGTAAACGAGATAGACGCCGAACGGGACCTGGGCCAGGCACCGCGCACCTTCCAGCAGGAATGCGAACGGCTGCTTAGGAACCGCCGTGCTTCGGGCAACTACTCCGATTCGCGCATGCGTCAGCTGGAAATAGCGCTGAAAACCGCTTGCCTGCATATTGGCCAGGCCAACTTCTGCGACGTGACACCCGGCATGTTAAACGACCTGTACGCAAAGCTGCGCGGCGGCAAGGGCACGCTTTCCGGCAAGCCCGCCACCGGCACCTACGTGCGCAGCATCCACCATGCCATAAGCCTGGTGTACAACCAGGCCATAAGGGAAGAACGGTGCAAACGCAACCCATGTCGCCTGGCCGAGCCGCCCAAGATAGACTCGCAACCCAGGCGTGCGCTTTCCTCAAGCCAGCTGAACCGCTTGGTTGCAGGGCTTCGCCCCACGCGCGAACGCGACTGCGCGTGGCTGCTTGCCGCCGCCATGGGCCTTCGCCGTGGCGAGATATGCGGGCTTTCCTGGGGCGATGTGAGCTTCGAGGAAAACCTGGCAGACGTGCACTGCAGCTACGGCAGGAACCGCAAGTTGAAGAGCCCCAAAACCGCAGCCGGCATGCGCCTTCTGCCCCTAACCCCGGAATTGGCATCGGCCTTGAAGGCACACCGGCAGGCCCAGCTTGCCCGCGGGCTTGCCTGCGAAGAGCAGGACCCTGTTGTGGTTACCAGGACCGGGACGCGCGTCCATCCCGACATCATGGAGCGTTGGTGGGCACACGACCGGGACGAGTTGGGGCTTTCCGGCTTCTGCCTGCACGAGCTTCGCCACAGCTACCTAACCGAACTGGCGCGGGCGGGCGTGCACCCGAAGGTGATGCAGGAGCTGGCCGGGCACGCCAACAGCAAGATAACCATGGACATATACACCCACGTGAACATGGAAGGCAAACGCCAAGCCGCCGAGCAACTGCGAAGGCATATGGCTTGCAGTGCGCCGGCGCTGGACAATGCAGCTATCACCCAGGAAAACCAAGAAGGCCTAGCGGCCCCCTCATGCGATAGTGCCTGATTGCACCAGGTCGGGAGCCGCAGCAGAAGCGTCGCTGTTGCGACTCCCCGTACAGTTGCCGACATGCACCCGCAAGCCCTACCCCGAGCAAAACCTATAAGGAGGCGCCCTGCTGTTAGCGAATCGCAGTGGCACAACCAGCCAAAATCCGAATAGGTATCGCACAGGGTAATTCTTGCGCATTTGGGCAAAATTGCCATACGAGGCAGTCTCGCTCAATCAACCTCGGCGAATTCTTCTGTCAAGGAAATACAGCAGGACACCTGCAAACTCAGGTTTCAAATCGCTCTTTTGAATGCTGCCGCGCCTTTTCTTACATGCGCTAACAATATTCCCGTGCTGTGAGGTGTTGGCCATCCATTCGCTAAGTTTTTCGATTACCGCCTTCCTATTTTGAGGAAGGAATGCCGCCTCACGTTCGCTCTAGGAACAAGGCCGTCTGTGCCGCAACAACCTCGGTGTCGCCCGGACCAACTAAGCCAACCAGGCTACCGAGCCTTGCCTCGGCTGCCTCGTACTCTCCCGCATCCAATTCCTTGTAAAAAGCGTCTATGTGCTCGCGAACGTCTGAAGGGCGCTCGTCCACGCCCATAACGGTTTTAAGCACTCGCGCTATATTGCCCCCATAGGTCTCGGTGCCCTGGGACACCACCCCGTCCGGCGTCAAAATCCGCAGACAGCTCGCCTCAACCGAAGAAATAACGATGGGCGCATGCGTCGTAACGATAAACTGAACCGCAGGGAATGCCGAGCGAAGATCTCCCAGGATCCGCGCCTGCCACTTGGGATGAAGGTGAAGATCGACCTCATCGATCAGAACGATTCCCGGCGCAAGGCAGGCGTATTCCCCGACACGCAATTGCCGGACTCTTTAACGGCAAAACGGTTCGCATCGTAATAGGCCAAGACCGGCAAAACGACGTCATCGCCCGCAGAGACCCGCCGCTGAAGCTCGCCTCCCGCAGAAATAACGGTCTTGGCGCCTTTCCTGGTCATCTTCGATTTCTCGGAAGAAAGCTCGCGCGACCAGCAATAGGGATGGCCGTTAAGCGATCCCATGGCCTCGATGCTCGCCGGGTATTGACTTTGGCGAATAGCGGCAGAGCCCTTTTGCACAGTAATATAGCGAACGTCGGGCTTCCGTATGCTGCAGCTCTGAGAGCCCTCCATCTTTGCAAGCAAGGAGCTGACCGCCACAGCGCACCCATCGAGCAACGTGGTTTTTCCCGCACCGTTATTGCCGACGACCACGTTCAGATGCTCATCGAAGCCGATGTGAAGCGTCGCGAACCTTCGATAGTTTTTCAAATCGAGACTCTTGATACTGAAATCGTAATCGCGCATAGGGCATCCTTAACAAATTAAGCAAGTTGTAAACACTATAGCTGATGGGCACAAAGGAGCCGCGCAAGACCCGAGAAGGACAATTCGATGCAGCGAGATTCATGGGATTGCGCGAGGCGAGCCCAGCGCTAAGCTGCAGATCGCTGAGAGCTGATTATCAAGATACCGTCCGAACGCGTTTGAACCCAATATCTACCCCAAGCTCCATTGAGCGCGTTCAAGTCACCTGCACGAAGTCCGCACGACACCCACCCAGCATGGCGAATAAACATATAAGCCTATGAAGACTAGCTTAAAGGTCAGGACCATGCCAAATACTGACTGTGAGCATTTGGCCGCTTAGCTACCGCGGTTATTGCCGTTGGTTACCGTTTCCGGATAACCGATTATTCGTCATCGTTGCCACCGGTATTCTCGGTCGTTTCCGCTTTCAGTACCAGAAGAAGGACTGGCATGCACGGCTCCGCGGGGGCGTGCACGCCGATGCCATAATGGACAGGATAGTCCACACGGCAACCTGGCTGGAATCGGGGGAAATCAACATGCGGGCAAAGCTGAGCAGCTCCGAGGGTTAGAGCGAAGCCGGCGGCAACCATGTCGGCTGCCGCCGGCAACCCTTCGCAATTCCGCCGGTAACCATTGCCAATAATCGAGGTAATCAAACTGGCGAATACTCACTACGAGAGGATAGACGAGTTCAAGACGGTGAAGGTCCTCATGATGGACGACTTCGTGACGACGCCGATAACCACGGAAAACGCCATAGACCTGTTCGAGATACTCGAGGCGAGGGAGGGAACCGGGGCGACGCTCATCGCCTCTCAGCTTGAGCCCAACGAGTGGTATCTGCGCATCGAGGGAGAGATTATGGCCGACTCGATTTTGGGACATACCGGTTCAACGGCGAGGTTACCAGCAACCGTAAAGAGGGGGCTATGCTCGAGGCTCGGACTCGAGCATAGCTTTCATCAAAACGAAAACGGGATAGCCATTCCTTGTCTTAGGGAACCGAGATCGGTTCTAGATCTCGGACCACACTTGAGACATCTGGAAACCCCAATTGGCATTAAAAGCAGCTACAGCCTGAGCCGCAGCAGGCAAAGCGTTCGCATAATTCCTAGCCCTGTCATTTATGCCAATCTCCAGCAAACCGTCGATTAAAGACTGGGCTGTATTGAAATACCCTAGGAGTGCAGAATATGTTTCACCATACGAGTTCTTTGAAAGAGCCCTGCATTGCTGGTTCATGCATATCAAATAATGCAGGAACGACGCACGTTCATCATAGGCGGTGTCCGAGGGGCGCGCTCCCCTGAAAAGCGCGCCTACGTATTTCTCGTCCCCAAATGGCGTCTTCAACACATTAAGAGCGCCCATATGCATCGCCAAGTCAAGAGTAGTTACCTTAAATTCCGATAACGCCTGAGGAGCATAGTACCAACAGGCTCTTCGGGAAATGCCCTCCCCCTTGTCTTCGAAGGTGCTTTTCTCAAATCGACGCACATTAAGATAGTTTCCAGAAAAAAGGCAGTCGCACCCAGCGAGGGCCAAAAGAAGGAGCTGGTGGCTCCCGTATCCAACGTAAGCGAGCTTGCCAAGCCTTTTAATACCCGCAATTAAAACCAGATAGTTGTACAACCAAAGTGGCTGGTCGACGAGATACTCATTGTGAGGATGCTCGCTCACGACGTAAAATCCGTCCACATCCCAATCTTCAATAGCATTCAGAAGCCTGTCAACCGAGCTCTGCTCTCTCAAAACATCCTGCCCGAAAGAGAGCGTCATCAGAGTCTTGCGGCCACCGGAAAACTCTCTAGCAGAAACAGCATACTCGCCCATCCTGACCAGATATTCGCCGTCAACCACTTCCACAGTGTTTGACGGAATGATAAACATGCTAGTCAAGCAGGATTCGTTCAAATTGGCAACCTCCTCCAGCACAGCACGGGGGTTATTCCAAAGGGAACCAGAGCAAACCTTCCAGTGAGGGAACTCGCGCAAGGAGGCCGTGGCGTCCTTGTCAGAGAATAGCTGCGGATCCAGAAGCACTCCTCCAGCCGCCTTGCTGACACGCCCCTTGGCATAGGAAATCATCCGGTCCGGACCGGTCGACACCTTCGTCTTCCCAAAGTTGCGCGGGCTCAGTATCAACTGGTTTGCAGATTTTTGATCTTCGAGAAACTCCTCGGCAAGGCTCTGCATTCCATGACCCATCTGGAGACCGAAATCCATACTAAAGCACCTCGCTAAAGGTGCCTCTTGCGCTCGCAAGCCAATCAAGAGCCTGTCTAGCATTTCTCGGACGCGCCGCAAGCTGTTTGCTCATTAGGGAATTGAGCAAGCCCATAAACTGGTGCTGCGTATCTCCAGGGATATGATGCGAAGCCGGCGTAATAGTGACGGTATTGTTGTAGATTTGATATGCGTTAATCGCATTCTCGATAAACGGATTCTTTCCCGTAATCAATTCGTAGGTAACCACGCCTATTGAAAACAGGTCAGCGCGACCATCAATCTTGTCCTTCATCCCATTAAATTGCTCTGGAGCAGCGTATCCAGGAGTATTTGGCCCCATTTGTCCAGTTCGCGTCAGGGAACGCGCGTCAAGAACTCTTGCGATTCCGAAGTCCAAAAACACAGGATCGTTGCCGACCATGATGATGTTCTCGGGCTTAATGTCCCTGTGAACGATTCGCTTATCAGAGATTTCGACCAGAAATTCAAGAGACCTCTGAAGGAAATCCGCCGCCTCATAGAGATCATAGCGTTTGCCGGAATCAATGATCCCTCGCAGACTCTTACCCTCGATGAACTGCTCTATTATTGCCTCGGTGTTGCCTCCCTGGTATT
>CAVDWN010000323.1:0-11933 GCA_963612535.1 Sphaerochaetaceae bacterium | reverse complement strand
TCGACAAGATAGATGTGCGCTTCGAAGACGACCCGGAAAGCGCCGCTCCTGAAGAAGGGGAATAGGCGGACGTATTTGCGTCAGCGGTCTGAATCGCCTGGTGAAAGGCGCTTTTAAACTAAAAATTGAATTGACCGGCAAACAACCCGAACTTTATGCTTAATAACTACATAAGTTCCACTGGGCGGGCTGTGCGCGTAAGCATGTGCGCTTTTGGTGGAGCCCTGGTGCGCATCGCGATGCATCGGCGCAGTGTCGCGGCCGCGTGAAAGCAAGCGCCAAGGAAAAGAAAGGAAGGAGAGGGAGATGGCAAGAACATCATTAGGCCGCAAAGCGTTATCGGTGTTTGTGGCTGCTACTTTAGTGGTGTCGCTGAACGTGCCAATATCTGCATGGGCCGACACCGACCAGCAGACCAGGGAAGGCCAAACCACCGCCGAACCCATCGGGGGGGGGTCTTCCGAGAAGGTAACCTCTAACGAAGGGGGCACAGCGACGACGACGGTAAGTGGAAGCACCGTCGAGAATACGTCCGAAGAGACGGACAATAACGAATCATCCAATAATGCCAACGGGCAGTTGGGAGAGAATTCGCTTGTCCTTCTCTCAAGTGAAAGTGGATCCTCTGTATCTAACGACGGGGCAGTAGCCTCTACGGGTGAAAGCAACTACGCAACCGTAAATAAAGCAATCGAAGCCGCTGCCGAGAATGGCACGGTGAAGTTGGTTTCCAACGTTGCCGAGGACGTGACCGTAGCGAGCGGCAAGACCGTCACGCTCGACCTCAACGGCTACAAGCTCATCAACGTCTCGAGCCACACCATCACCAACAGCGGCACGCTGACCATCAAGGACTCCAGCACTGACAAGACCGGCGTGGTTGACTGCGTAACGCACGCCAAGGCGGCCCTGTACAACGCCGGTACGCTTACCCTTAAAGGCGGCACCTTTGAGCGCAGCGCCGAGGTCGGCACCTATGAGCCCGACCAGGGCAACGGCAACTCTTGGTACACCGTTTACAACGACGGCTCGGCCGCTAGCCTGACTGTTAACGACGGGGCGACCATCCTTAACAAGGGCGGATTCTCCAGCAACGTCATCAACAATCATGGTGCGTTGATGACCGTCAACGGCGGCGTCATCGATGGCGGTAAGAATGCCATCAAGAACGACAATGACAGCCAGAACGACAAGAAGCCCACGCTGGTCATCAACGGCGGCGAGTTCCTTAACAGCACTCAGTACACCATTATGAATTGGTCTATCGCGACCATCAATGGTGGCAAATTCCATACCCGCGAGGGTGGTAAGGCCGTTTTGTTCAACTCGTCCTGCAATGGGGTGGAGAACGATCTGAAGGTTACGGGTGGCAGCTTCGTGGCCACCGGCCTGCCGATGATCCTCAACAAGTATGACGCTTCGAATACCGGTACGGCTGCCATATCCGGCGGCACGTTCAGCGCCGAGGTTCCGAGTGACTGCCTGGCCAGTGGGTCCGCGATGACCGCGAACACCGATGGAACTTACACTGTCTACAGCTCTTTGCAGGACGCTATCAATGCGGCCGAAAAAGACAGCACGGTTACGCTGGCTTCTGACGTTAACCTCAACAGCACCGTTTCGGTTGCCGCTGAGAAGAGCATCGTCCTTGACCTGAACGGCAAGACCGTCACCTGCGAAGGTGGCAATGCGTTTGAGGTTGCAGGTAACCTGGTGGTGAAAGACTCGACCGCAAAGCAGCCGACCGTGGACGGGGCGAATGTTTCCGGCTATGAGGGCGGTGCCATCGTTGCGACTGGAACCACCAAAGAGACTTGGGGCGCAGCCCTGAAAGCCCTGAACGGCGGCAGCGTGACCCTGGAAAGCGGTAAAGCTGAGAGCAAGGGCAATCTCGCGATTTCCTGCGTTGGCAACACTAGCCCTGGCAACAGCTCTCCGGTTGCATCGTCTGTGACGGTTGCGGGCGGCTATGTCCTTGCGCCCGAAGGTGCCGTTTGGGTTGCAGGCAACGGAGCCGTCGCTAATGTGACCGGTGGCGTCCTTGAGGCAAAGGACAACGCTGTTGTCGCCGGCAACGGCACGGTCGACTCGACCACGGACTACGGCGGAACCGAGATCAACATCTCTGGCGGCCAGCTGGTCGGTCATATCACGACCGATGGCTATATCGCTTGCGGCGTATATCATCCTCAGGCTGGCAAGTTGAACATCACCGGCGGCAGCATCTACGTTGACGGTGGCGTCGGCGTCCTGATGCGTGCCGGCACGGCAAACATCACCGGCGGCACCATTCAGACCACTGGCAATGCGTCCGGCAAGGTCGGAGACTCGGACATTATCTCCAACTGCTACGGCGTGTTCGTCGAGGGCAAGTCTAAATATCCGGGTGCAAAGACGGGCGGTTTGAGCGCCTCTGTTTCTGGTAGCGCTAAGATCATTACGGCTTCTACTGAAGTTGCAGTCCTGAATCTGTGCAATTGGGAAGGTTCCGGTGTTGAGGCCTCCCTCAAGACCACCGGCGGCACGTTCAGCAATGACCCCTCTGCTTATGTAGCCGAGGGCTATGTTGTGACTAAGGACTCCACTGACGCCTACACCGTTGAAAAGGGCGTTGCAAAGATTGGCAACGCTTACTACAGCTCCTTGCAATCTGCTGTCGATGAGGCTGCCGATGGTGCTACCGTCACGTTGTGCAGCGATACGGATGCAAACGTCACGATCGGCAAGAAGCTGACGCTCGATCTTAATGGCCATACGATTAACGGTGGCACCGTTGCAAGCAAGGCCACGCTGTACATCACCGGTGAGGTGACGATCGAGGATACCAGCGAGGCTCAGACGGGCACCATCATGCGTGAGGACACGGATCAGAGCTCTCCGTACTACGTCATCGATATTCAGGAAAACGCTAACGTCACGTTCAAGAGTGGCAATGTCATCAACGACAGCGGAATCCTGACGCCGCGCAGCGGAACCTCCCTTGTGCGCATCGGCGATGACGATAAGGAGTACAACCCCGTTCTGACCATTGAGGGCGGCACGTTCAAGCAGGACAACTTCGTCACAATCAAGAACGACTACGGCACCCTGAACGTCTATGGCGGCACCATTACCAGCGCAAATGATGAGGCTATCAAGAATTGGCGCGACACCAATATCCAGGGGGGCACCGTTAACGGCACCATTGGCTCTTGGGTTTACTCGAGCAGCAAGGCCGATGCGAAACTTGTTATAAGCAAGGGCGCAACGGTCAACGGCAACGTCTTTGGCATGGAGTACAACAAGAACTATGACAGCAGCACCATTGATTCCTTCCCTAAGAAGAATGCAGTGAGCATCGAAGGCGGTTCCGTGAGCGGCAACCTTGGTATTTACCAGGGTAAGGACATCCGCAACAAGGCCGTGGCATCCACCCCTGCTAGCACTTCGATTGCGGTTAGCGGCGGCACGTTCAGCATCAACCCTTCCGCTTATGTGATCGGGAACTATGCTGCCGTGCTTGGTGGCGATGGCAAGTATGTTGTTGGCGAAAAGAAAGATGGGGCGATATCCGACGCCAGTGGCAACAGCGGCACTACCAAGATTGAAGGAAATGTTGAAGTAAGCAATTCTGAACAGCTTGCCGGCGATGCCCTTAAGGTCGCCGAGGACGTGACCAAGGTTGAAGTTCCGACGTTTGATGAGAGCACAACCGAAACCACGACTAAGGAAACGACTATCGGTGGCTCGAAAGTTGAGGTCACTAAGGCCCAGGCGGATGATCTGAATAAGGTCAAGGCTGCTGCCGCTGAGTCCGGCGCGAGCGTTCAGGTTGATCTCGCTGTGAAGGCTGAAACGTCGTCTACGACGGACGGTGACATTAGCAATCAGGCCCAAAAGATTGGTGCCACCGCTACTCCCTTTAAGCTTTCTGTCAACATGGTGACTACGGTTAAGAAAAGCGGGTCCGACGATGTTACCGCGACCGTGCCGGTTGTTGAGACCGCTTCTGCTATCCAGGTGACCTTCAAGGTTGCCCCAGATCAAATCAAGAACAAGCGTGTGTCGGTTGCCCGTAACCACGACGGTGTGGTTGATATTCTCTCTGCCGACGTGGATTACACCACCGGCGCGATTACCTTCTCGACCGACAAGTTCTCTGACTACGCCGTTTTGACCGTTGATGCGAACAAGTCTTACAGTCTGTCTGATTACACCGAGCAAGATGGAAAAAGGAAGACGATTTCCCCCACCGACTTTGGCTTCTCCAGTGATTACGCCTTTGCTGGCTGGTACAAGGATTCTGGTCTCACTCAGCCTTACGGAACCGCGGATATGACCGGTACCGCATATGCCGCATTCGTGAAGGTCAGCGACCTGATCACCTTCAAGGGCGGCTCGCTGCGCATGGACTTGACGGGTTCCGGCGACTACTCGATGACCAGCCTGCGCTTCGGCTATGAGATGAAGGTGCCCGATGGGGCGACGCTTGATAGAGGTAATTGGGGTTGGAATTGGAAGAATCCCGCCAACGGCAAGACCGGTTTCAGAACTGCAGACGTCTATTGGATGAATGACGATAACGGCGCAATCGCGAACCTGCTTATTACCCCCGTTTACGCTACCGGTCATGCTGCTGGCTATACGACTAATTACGAGGTGACGGCTCAGGTTGCTTATGTCACTGCGGACGGCACCGGCGTAACGGCTTGCGATAAGACCCGGACCCGTTCTGTCGACCAGGTTGCAACCGCCATTAAGTCCAATCAATTTGCCTCTGATGCAGAAAAGGCGTATGCAGAAGGTATACTCGCTAATTAACGATTAGAGATAGGAGATATAAGACGATGGACAAGCAGTATTCCGAGCCCAGCATGGCGATTGTGGAGTTGTCGGAACAGGATGTGGTTTGCGCTTCTTATCCTGATAACCCAACCGACACGAACTAATCGTCATCGCGGCTTGATGGCATTTGGGTGATTTGCCGCCCTCGCGATTGTTCGCGAGGGCGGCCTTTTCAGCTAAGGGCTCATAGGCTGCAAGAAGTTATCTGTTGAGCCTTGAGATTGCTTGGGGGAGGCATTTATGAGCGAGATTTCTGGGCGTCATGTGACGCCTGAGAGTGATGGTGGGGCTGGCGGGCGGAAACCCAGAACGGCTATCGTTGTTGCATTGATTGCTGTTTTGGCGGTTGTTGCCGTCGGGTTTGCCGTTTGGGTCATTGCCGGCGGGTCTTCGGGTTCCGAGGACTCGGGTAGTGGCGCTGTTTCCGATAAGCTGGCTAGCAACATGGCGAACGGCAGCGATTCGAGTGGTTCGCAGGGTGCTTCCGGGGCGAGCGACCAGGCTTCGAGCGGGCAGAACGCCGGCTCTTCGTCTGCTGCTGGGTCGGGTTCGGCCTCTTCGGCCTCTGGCACGGCTGCTACTGGCAATGGCTCCGGCGGCGGCAAGGACGACGGATCGGCCGACAACGTGGTTAACCTTGACGGAGCTACGGACCCAGGCTCTTCTTCGGGCGATTCCGGCAGCCAGGGCGATTCCGGTAGTAACAGCGACTCCGGGAATTCGAATGGCGGGAATTCCGGCAACGGCGGTTCGTCGACTGGGTCTGAGGGTGTTTGGACCGGATATTACTAGGGCGATTTCGAACTCGTTTACGGTTGGTGCTCCGGTTTCGGCGGAGCGCGGGAGCTATTGCTTTTTATTGCGGAATGGCTGGCCGCCTATATTCGTTGGGTTGTTAGTGCTGACAGGCTGTGCGGAAAGTATAATGGGGTGGTTTTTGATAGGTTAAGGTCGCAGTGAAGCGGCTTGTTCAACATAGGGAACCGCCATGAAGAGGTTGACGAACGCTATTGTTTTGGTTGCTGCCGCGTTGGCGATGACGGTGGCCATGCGCCCGGCTTCGGTTATGGCTGATGAGCCGGAGACCACTGACGTGCAGGCTGATACCGTTTTTGTTGGCGATACGGGCGATGCAGCTAGCTTGGCTTCTAACTTGGACGACTCAAGTATTGGGAAGACCTACGCTCACAGCGACACTGCCACCCAGGGTTCCATCACCCTTACTGTGCAGTGGGACGAACCTGTTCTCGGCCAGCCCACAACCTTTCATGTGAGCGCGACGGGTGGCAGCGGCTCATACAAGTACTACATGGCTGCTCCCATGTATTCGAGCCCCAACGAGTATTCATATCAGAGTGTTGCTGATCCCTCGCGCACGCAATATTGGCACTACACCGAAGACGTATGCGAGAGCTACGACTACAGTTTCACCATGATGGCCACAGGTACCTACTATATAAACTTCTACGTTATGGACACCGGCGTCTCGTCCAACGTCACTCTGCGTACCAATACCTTTATCAAGGTCTCGGATGCCAGCTATCCAAGCGTGGCGTCCATCGTGAACGATGCAGTTGCACGGGCCAAGTCCGCGACCGACGGCAGCGAGTACGAGATGGCCCTGTGGCTGCACGACTGGCTTCTTGACCAGCTTGAGTACGACAACACGCTCAAGTGGTCCGGCGCCGAAGCCGCCCTTACGCGTCATACGGGCACCTGTCAGGCCTATACCAACGCCTACATCAAGTTGCTTGACGCCGCCGGCATCGAGAACGCCGAGACGCGCGACACCTACGATGGCCACACCTGGAATGCCGTCAAGATGGACGGCGAGTGGTACCAGGTCGACTGCACCTGGGACGACAACGACGACACCAAGTGCTACGGCTTTGACTCGCGCCATCTCTATTTCGGCCTTACCGATGAGCTCATGGCTGTGGCGCACAAGGGCCACGCTAATATCTACACTGCCGAAGGCTACAAAACGCGTTCCACCAGCCTGACGGACAACTATTACGTAAAAAGCGGTCTTGCCAGCCAGTGGGCGGACGCATACGCCGCGCGCATCCAGGTCCAGCTGGACGCCAAGGAGACGAGTTTCTCGCTTAGATCGGACAACGCTAACAATCCGCCCAGCATCATCGGCATCCAGAACGCTGTGGTGGCTTATGCAGTGGGCCAGAAGGAATGGTTTGCCTCGGATGGGGAAAAGGCCGATCTTACTGCCGTGTCCAACGTCACCACTGTTTCTAACACTGAGTGGACCGCGGTCTATGATTTTACGGCGGAGTACCTGCAGGATGTTTCCGTTTGCAAGCCCTCCACCGACTCCTCCTCTTGGACTCACCCGACCAAGGACGGCTACGCCTTCGCGGGCTGGTATACGGATGAGACGTGCTCGACGGCCTACATCGGGTCGACCGGCTACGCCTACGCATGCTTCGTGCCGGTGTCGGAACTGATCACCTTCAAGGGCGGCTCGCTGCGCATGGACTTGACGGGTTCTGGTGACTACACGAAGACCAGCCTGCGCTTCGGCTATGAGATGAAGGTTCCTGATGGGGCGACGCTTGATAGAAGTAATTGGGGTTGGAATTGGAAGAATCCCGCCAACGGCAAGACCGGTTTCAGAACTGCAGACGTCTATTGGATGAATGACGATAACGGCGCAATCGCGAACCTGCTTATTACCCCCGTTTACGCTACCGGTCATGCTGCTGGCTATACGACTAATTACGAGGTGACGGCTCAGGTTGCTTATGTCACTGCGGACGGCACCGGCGTAACGGCTTGCGATAAGACCCGGACCCGTTCTGTCGACCAGGTTGCAACCGCCATTAAGTCCAATCAATTTGCCTCTGATGCAGAAAAGGCGTATGCAGAAGGTATACTCGCTAATTAACGATTAGAGATAGGAGATATAAGACGATGGACAAGCAGTATTCCGAGCCCAGCATGGCGATTGTGGAGTTGTCGGAACAGGATGTGGTTTGCGCTTCTTATCCTGATAACCCAACCGACACGAACTAATCGTCATCGCGGCTTGATGGCATTTGGATGATTCGCCGCCCTCGCGATTGTTCGCGAGGGCGGCCTTTTCAGCTAAGGGCTCATAGGCCGCAAGGAGTTATCTGTTGAGCCTTGAGATTGCTTGGGGGAGGCATTTATGAGCGAGATTCCCGGGTGCCGCGTGACGCCTGAGGGTGATAGCGGGGCTATCTGATTCCTCCCGAACCAACCTGACAAACGCAGACTCGGCGTGAGCGGAGGCCGTTACGTTGTTGCTCCCCAGCCAGCCGGCTGCATTTGAAGAGCTTGATCCCAGAGTCGCTCGGTCGTGATATTTCTAGGATTTCCAGGAAGTTCTTCTTGCCCATCTTTGCTGCATGCCTGATTTCGTACAATGTACAAACAGAAACAGGAAGCGATTTCTAAGGAAGCGATTATGCACATTAAGCAAGGTTTTGTTATGCGCGAGGTGGCCGGTCAGCATGTTGCCATCGCTACCGGCGAGGCTTCCAAGGCTTTCCATGGGATGGTTAAGCTCAACGGCACCGGGGCCTTTATCTGGCGCGGGGTCGAGAAGGGGCAGGACGCCGCCGCAATCGCGCAGGGCCTTGCGGATGCCTACGATGTTGAGTTGGCGAAGGCCAAGGCCGATGTGGATGCCTTTATTGCCAGTATGTCTGATAAGGGCTTCTTGGAGTAACGCTACAGAATGAAGCAGCTTCTTGTTTTTGAACTTGCCGGGCTCAAGGTTGCCGTCAAGCCGCTCCTCGAGGGACTGGACGCTTTTGCGGGTGCCTATGCCCACCCGGCTGCGCCGGGCGAGGCCGATGACTGCGACCTTCTTGTTCCCATAACCTCGCAGATGATCGCGGCAGAGCGCGAGATGGCAACGGAGGGCGCCTGGAGCGATGCCTACCTGCAGGAGCTTGCTCTTTATCGGGCTATTGCCGAGGAGGCCCCAAAGCACGGCGTTTTTCTTATGCATGCTGCGGTGTTGGCCTATGGTGGCCGCGCCTATGCCTTCACAGCGCCAAGCGGCACGGGCAAGTCGAGCCACTTGCGTTTGTGGAAGGCTGCGTTTGGCAATGCAGTCCAGGTTGTGAACGGCGACAAGCCCCTGCTGCGCGTTGGCACCGCTGCAGCTGCGGGCGGATTGCCGATTACCGCCTACGGCACGCCGTGGTGCGGCAAGGAAGGCTGGCAGACCAACACCCATGCTCCGCTTTGCGGTATCTGCTTTCTGGAACGTGGTGATAAGGATTCGTGCGAGCGCATCCAAGCTTCGGACGCCCTAGCTGCGGCGATGCGCCAGGTTTACATGCCGCGCAGCCCCGAGTCGGCCGTTCTTACGCTGGGCTTTCTTGACGCCTTGCTCAACAGCGTTCCGCTGTATCGCCTGCGCTGCACTATGGGGCAAAGTGCCGTACGTGCAAGCTTCGAGGTGATGACGGGCCTTTCTTTTGATGCCTGCCTTGGAGAGGGGGATTGCGATGCTTGCGACTCCAGATAACGTGCGGCCTGGGGCTGCTGGGCCTACCGGCGATGGCCTTACCTTGGATGCCCTCTACCTTATGCATCTTGTTTCCTGCGCGCTGCGCGAAGAGGCGCCGGTGGCGTTGCCTGTGGGTGCCGATTGGGATGGCGTGTTTAAGCTTGCTTCCTGCAATTCTGTAGCTACTACCTGCGCTTTTGCGGTTGCTGCGGCGCCTGGTGTGGATGCAGAAGAACGCCGATGCTGGCAGGCGGAGGTGGACCGCAACCTTATGCGCCATGCAGTGTTCGATATGGAACGCGAGTCTCTTTTTGCTGCTATGGACATGGCGGGGTTGGCGCATCTGCCTCTTAAGGGCATAGTCACTTCCCGTCTGTACCCACGGCCCGAGATGCGGTGGATGTGCGACAACGATATTTTGTTCGGGGGTCTGGCCGCAGACGGCGCGGTGACCATGGCAACGGATGGCGATGCCCGGGCCCTACGCTCCATTATGGAAGCTGCTGGTTTTAAGGTGTCGCACTTCGGCATGGGCAACCACGATGCCTACGAGAAGGCCCCCTTCCTCAACTTCGAGATGCACCGCGGCTTGGCGAACCCCGAGGTCGAGTGGTGGGAGTACTACCGCGACCCCTGGGCTCATGCCGTGAGGGACGCCGACACGCCGGGTCTCTCGTACGCTTTCCTCCGCGAAGACGCCTACCTCTTCCACATCGCCCACATGTTCAAGCATTTCTCGAACTCCGGCCATGGCGTGCGCGGTATCGCTGACGAGTGGGTGCTGTTGCAAGCGTGGGGCGATTCGATGGATCGCGCCTACCTTGATGCCGAGTTGGGCAAGTTGGGGATGCTGGGCTTCGAACGTGATTTGCGGCGCGTTGCAGCCAATGTGGTTGGCAACGATGCCTGCGGCCGCGCGTTGGCGGGCGATGCGGGGGCGCTTCTTGGCCAGGATGTGCAGATGTTGGCCTATATGCTGGGCAGCGGTACCTACGGCACGGTAGCCAACGGCGTGCGCAATAAGCTGGCGCAGGAAGCCGCTGAGCACGGCGAGAAGGGCCTGCGATCCCGCTATTTGCTGCGGCGCATGTTCCCGACGCGCAAGACCTTAGAGCAGGGCTATCCTGTGCTGAAGAGGGCTCCCTGGCTTCTTCCGGGTGTCTACGTGTACCGCCTTACAGTCAAGCCGTTCTTGAAGATGAGACGCGTGAAGACGGAGCTTTCCGTTCTTGCCGAGAAAGACGTGAAGCGATGATGGGCGGGCGTTTTGCGGAGGCGATTGCCGGTTGTTCCGACGGCGCTAACGGCGCCCCTGTCGCTTCTGGCGGCGGTAGGCCTACTATGTTCCGGCCCGACGCCTTGAGCATCGAAGGTATTCTGGCGCGCGACGGTGTGTGGATTTCCACCACGGCTGGCGTGAGCATGTGGCCCATGCTTCGAAACCGCCGCGAGACCATCGTTGTGCGCCCACCGCAGGGACGTCTTCGCCCCTTCGACGTTGCGCTCTATCGTCGTGGCAACGCCTATGTTCTGCACCGCGTGATAGATGTGGGGAAGGACGGTTACCGCATTATCGGCGACAACTGCATCGAGTACGAGCAGGTGAACGAAGGCCAGGTTATCGGCGTGCTTGACGAGTTCTGGCGCGGTGAGAGGCATTGCGACCCACATTCGCGCGCTTGGCTTGCCTATGCGCGTGTTTGGCATGCGGTTTTCCCGGTTCGTCGGATCGTCAAACGCGCCCGCGCCGCTGCGGGCCGCCTTAAAAGGCGGGTGTTGGTGCGGTGAGTTCGTTTGCTTGGGTTCGCTCCATCTGCGGCAAGAACCTGCGGGGCCTGTGGCTTCTTACCGCATCACGTTGCGTAACCGCGCTGATTGCGGTTGCGTATGCGCTGCTTATGCAGCGCACGATCGATGCCGCGGTGGCTGGGGACTCGCCTGCGTTTTGGACGGGTTTGGCCGCCTTCGCTGCGGCGCTGCTTGCCTCTGTTGCCTTCTCGGCGTTGTCAAAATACCTTACCGAGGCCGTGCAGGCCAAGATCGAGAACGCCTTGCGTGACCATACGGTACAGGCTATCGTGCGCGCCGGCCGCTTGCCTCATAGGCGTGCAAGCGGCGATGTCGCCAGCGTTCTGACTTCGGACATCACGGCCGTTGCGAATGCGGTGGTCTCTATCGTGCCTGAGGCTTCTTCCATGCTAGTTCGCGCGGTTGCCGCCCTGGCGCTGATGTTCGTCGTGGCGCCCGCGCTGGCGGCATTCTTTGTTGCGGCGGGCGCAGTGTGCCTGGGGGCTTCTCTTGTCATTCGTCGTTGGCTTAAGCATCTTCACGAGGATGCTCAGGCTACCGAGGGCTCCATGCGTTCGCGCCTGCAGGAAGTGTTGGAGAGCCTGGTTGTTGTTCGTTCCTTCGGCGCGCAGGATCGTGCCATGGAAGGCTTGCGGGGCCTTATGGGGGTTCACCTGGAAGCCCGCGAGCGCCGTGCCGGCGGCAAGGCGCTGAGCGGCACCGTGTTCAACCTGGCTATGCAGATGAGCTATTTGGCGGGTTTCGGCTACGGCTGCTGGGGGATCCTTACCGGCGCGGTAAGCTACGGCACTTTGATGGC
>CAVDWN010000322.1:0-19874 GCA_963612535.1 Sphaerochaetaceae bacterium | reverse complement strand
TGAAAGTCCTTTCCGTCTTGTGCATAGCGGCGGGGGGGGGTATCATAAGCATCCATAGTTTGTTTGGTATTTGTAGCATGTCTGGTACGTAGGAAGGAATTCCATTGCATGTTTCGTCGTGTCTTCTTCGGGCATATGCGCTTCGCAACAAGGTGCATTCCTTGTGCTTTGCCGTGCTCGTTCCGCAGACGAACCGCCGTTCCATGGTTCTTGCTGCAACCAGCCCCATAACATGATGCTTTCTATGCCGGCAGCGCTTGGGTTTTCTTGGCGCCGTTGGCATTGTTTGTCTGTGCTGAAGAGCATTGCTAGGCGTGCTTCAGCAAGGGCAAGCTAAAGCGCTTTCGCCTTTTCGGCAATAGCGCTGGCAAAGGCGGGCTAGCAATGCGCAAGGCCGCCGGCCAAGCAAATGTTTCGAAAGAGGGTCGCCAAGGGGTAGACGCGGCGACTCTCCTTCGAGCCATTTGATGGCTTTAGGAACAAATTCTTTTATGCGCGGAATCGTCGCTCAGAGCGCGTTTCGCCAGCATAGGGATGTCATCAGTTTTGCTGTGCTTTGGCTTGCGCCGGGCGCGGGCGCTTGTGCTCGAGTTTGCTCGGGGCAGGCGGCCGCCGGCCAGCTTTGGCCAAAGCGCAGCGTGGCAGGCAGGAAAGGGTTGCCATGTGGTATGTGGTGCAGGTTACCGGCGGGCGCGAGCAAAGCGTGTTGGAGAAGATCCAGCGCCTGGTTAGCCCCGAAACCTTCAAAAGCTGCTTCGTTCCCCGCTTCGAGGCGCGAAAGCGCATAAGCGGGCAATGGAAAACCAAGACCGATGTGCTGTTCCCGGGCTATGTGTTCGTGGACACGCGCACACCGCAGCGCTTCCGCGTGGAGCTGAACAAGGTTTCCGCCATGACCAAGCTGCTCTCTGGCAAGGGCGAAGACGGCAACCCGGTGTTCATGCCGCTGACTGATGACGAGAAAACCCTGATAAGCTCCCTAATTGGGCAGGACGAATACGTGCTGCGCATGAGCGAGGGCATTATCGAAGGCGACAACGTGCGCGTGCTACGCGGGCCGCTTAGGGGTTACGAGATGCTGGTGAAGAAGATAGACCGCCATAAAAGGGTTGCGTACTTGGACGTGAACATGTTGGGCAGGCAGAACAGCGTAAAGGTTGGGCTTGAGATTGTTGAGAAGCGTTAACATACCAACGGCATCGCCCGTATCGAAAACCGCAGCTGACCTGGTGCTTTGCAGCGGAATTGCTGGACAGGGGTTGTTCTTCAAGACCAAGAACAACCTTACGGCCACCCTGCGCCCGTCGCGCCTGGTGGCGGGGGAGCCCACGCCCTGCCCGACCGCGCGCGGTACGAAGCCGGTTCGAATGCGCCGGCCCGGTGCAGCGGCAGGGGCCGCCTGATGCCGCTCGCCGAGGAGACAGCCCCCGCCACGGGCCCCGGCTGCGTCGGAGGGGCCGACGGCGCCATCAGGTTCCACCCGAACATCATCGTCGTCGACGGCGCCTCGCCTGCGCCGGTTCCGGTGGTCCTCGCCGCCGAGGAGGCCGGCGGCATGGGCGACCCCGAGCCCGACGCAGCGACCGCGGCCGCCTCGGACCGCCTGCGCGGGGGGCGCTGCGCTTACCGTCTCCTCAAACGCGCGTTCGACGTCGCCTTCAGCCTCTTCATCCTCGTCGGCTTCAGCTGGCTGTTCATCTTGACCGCCGCCGCGGTCAAGATCGACGACCCCCGCGGGCCGGTCTTCTTCGGGCAGGACCGCGTGGGCCGCGACGGGAAGCGATTCAAGATGTGGAAGTTCCGCAGCATGTGCGCTGACGCGGAAGACAGGCTCGCCGAGCTGCAGGCCAGGAACGAGAAGGACGGCCCCGTGTTCAAGATGGCCGACGACCCGCGCGTCACGCGCGTTGGACGCATCATTCGCAAAATGTCGATTGATGAGCTGCCCCAGTTCTTCAATGTGCTGGTTGGGCAGATGTCCGTCGTGGGGCCGCGTCCGGCGTTACCTAAAGAGGTCGATACGTACACCCCGCGCCAGAAGCAGCGTCTTCTGATGAAGCCGGGCATGACCTGCTATTGGCAGACCCGCCGCAACCGCGACGCTATCAGCTTCGCGGAGTGGGTGGAGCTGGACCTTCTGTACATCAAGAAGTGTTCCGTGTGGACAGACTTCAAGCTCGTTATCCAGACCATCGGCGTCGTGCTCACAGCGCAGGGAAGCTAGGGATTCCAAATGACAGACACAACAGTCGTGGAAGCGCCCAAGCGCTTCAAGATTCTCAACACGTACGTTAACGCTCTTTCGCTCGACGAGACCATCGCCGAGGTGGAGGGCATCATCGAGCGCGGCGTCCCCACCCAGCACGTCGTGGTCAACGCCTCCAAGGTCAACCTGATGGAGAAGGACCATGAGCTGGCAGAGATCGTGAACGCCTGCCCCCTTATCAACGCCGACGGCGCCTCCATCGTGTGGGCCGCCAAGCAACTTGGCGTCCCCGTGTCGGAGCGAGTGACGGGCATCGACCTGTTCCTGCATTTGGTGGACCTGGCTGCAAAGAAGGGCTACGGCATCTACCTGTTCGGCGCCAAGGAGGAGGTCGTGACCAAGGTCAAGGCCATCTTCGAGGAGATGTACCCGAGCCTGCGCATCTGCGGGTACCGCAACGGCTATTTCACCGAGGCCGACGAGCCAGGGATCGTGGCAGACATGGCCGCATCGGGCGCGGACATGATGTTCGTGGCCTTCAGCTCGCCCAAGAAGGAGCGCTGGGTGCACAAGTACCTGGACGCCGCCGGCATCCCCTTCGTGATGGGCGTGGGCGGCAGCTTCGACGTGGTGGCGGGAGTGACCGACCGTGCGCCGAAGTGGATGCAGGACCACGGGATGGAGTGGTTCCACCGGTTTATCCAGGAGCCGGGCAGGCTTTGGAAACGCTACATCGTAGGCAACGCGAAGTTCGTGCTGCTCACGCTCAAATACAAGAACAAAGGGAAAGGCGATCAGCGCAATGGTTAACGTTATCGGTCTCGGCTACATCGGACTCCCCACCGCCCTCATGATGGCCACGCACGGCGTGGAGGTCGTTGGCACCGACTACAACAAGGAGCTCGTCGCCACGCTGAACGCCGGCAAGACCACCTTCAAGGAGGACGGCCTGGACGAGCTGTTCGCCGACGCGCTGGCGGCGGGCATCAAGTTCACCACCGAGTACCAGGTGTGCGACACCTACATAGTGAGCGTGCCGACGCCCTACGACAAGCTGGACAAGAAGATAGACCCCTGCTACGTGGTTGCGGCCTGCAAGACCGTGCTGAAGGTGGCCCCCGAGGGCGCCGTGCTGGTGGTGGAGTCGACAGTTTCCCCGAACACCATCGACCGCTTCGTGCGCCCGCTACTCAACGAGGCTAACCGCGAGGACGTGAAGCTGGTGCACGCGCCCGAGCGCATTATCCCCGGCAATATGGTCTACGAGCTGCTGCACAACAACCGCACCATCGGCGCGGACGACCCCGAGGTGGGCGCGGCCGTTGCCAAGGTGTACGCGAGCTTCTGCGAGGGCGAGATATCCGTCACCGACATCCGCACGGCCGAGATGACCAAGGTGGTTGAGAACACCTTCCGCGCGGTGAACATCGCCTTCTCCAACGAGCTGGCCAAGATCTGCCGCATCGGCGGGATGGACGTGGCCGAGGTCATCCGCATCGCCAACAAGCACCCGCGCGTGAACATCCTGCAGCCCGGTCCCGGCGTGGGCGGCCACTGCATCCCCGTGGACCCTTGGTTCCTGGTGGGTGATTACCCTGAGACGGCCAACTTCATCCGCCTGGCGCTTCAGACCAACGCCAGCATGCCCGAGTACGTGCTGCGCCGCGCCCACGAGGTTATGGCCGAGCGCGGTATAACCGACGCTTCCAAAGTGGGCATCTACGGCCTGACCTACAAGGAGGACGTGGACGACGTGCGCGAGAGCCCGACCCTGCAGATGCTGGAGGCCATGGGCGAGCACCTGTGCGCGGGTAGCGTGAAGGTTTACGACCCCTGGGTGGAGCGCGACGAGGTGCCCGGCCAGGTTCACTCCATGGAGGAGTTCCTGGACGGCCTTGAGATGGTGATCGTGATGGTTGGCCACTCCGAGATCAAGGGCAAGCCCGAGGCCTTCGGCGGCCGCATCCTCATCGACTCGCGCAACGTGTGCGGCGACGGCGAGAACGTGTGCAAGCTGTAAGGAGGAACCATGGCAAAGGTGCGTGACCTAAAGGTTGGAGATTTAATCGGGGCAAGTTGGCTTGGTTCTGGTTGGCACAAGGTGCTAGATGTTGGCACAGACTGGTCTGGCTCTGGAAAGGTCTATCTTGCGATTGAGGGTTATGGATCGATTGCAATTTCCGCGGACGAAGAGGTGGAGCGTAAATGACCAAGCGTAAGGTGGTGCTCGTCTTCGGGACGCGCCCGGAGGCAATCAAGATGTGCCCGCTGGTAAACGAGCTGAAGGCTCGCGCCGACGAGTTCGAGACCGTTGTGACGGTCACTGGCCAGCACCGCGAGATGCTGGATCAGGTGCTGCGCGTCTTTAACGTCACCCCTGACCACGACCTGGCCATCATGAGGCCGGGGCAGACGCTGTTCGACGTGACGTGCGATGTGTTGTTGAAGCTGAAGAAGGTCCTTGAGTACGAGGAGCCCGACGTGGTTCTCGTCCACGGCGACACCACCACGAGCTTCGCCGCTGCGCTGGCCTGCTTCTACCTGCAGATTCCCGTGGGACACGTGGAGGCGGGCCTTCGCACCCACGACATATACAGCCCGTGGCCCGAGGAGTTCAACCGACAGGCTGTGGACATCATCACGGAATACTACTTCGCGCCCACCGAGGCCAGCAAGCAGAACCTTCTGGACGAGGGCAAGCCTGCCGAGAAGATTTGGGTTACCGGCAACACCGGCATCGACGCGCTGCGCACCACCGTGCGCGAGGGTTACAGCAATCCGGAGCTTGACTGGGCGAAGGGCAGCCGCCTGATCCTGATCACCGCGCACCGTCGCGAGAACCTGGGCGAACCCATGCACCGGATGTTCCGCGCCATCCGTCGCGTGATGGAGGAGCACCCCGACGCCAAGGCCATTTATCCCATACACATGAACCCGAAGGTGCGCGAGGCGGCCCATGCGGAGCTTGACGGCTTCGAGCGCCTGCGTATCATCGATCCTCTGGAGGTGCTGGACTTCCATAACTTCCTGGCAGCGAGCCACCTGATACTCACCGACTCGGGCGGAATCCAGGAGGAGGCGCCCAGCCTGGGCAAGCCCGTGCTGGTGATGCGTGATACCACCGAGCGCCCCGAGGGCGAGGCTGCTGGCACGCTGAAACTGGTTGGCACCGAAGAGGATGTTGTCTACCGTGAGTTCTCCCGCCTCCTTTCCGACGAGGAGGAGTACGCGGCGATGAGCTGCGCCTCGAACCCGTATGGTGACGGGCATGCCAGCGAGCGGATTGCGGATGTGCTGGCGAGAACGGCTGTATTGTAATGGCGGGTGCTCAGGGCGACAAATTCAAGGTAAGCGTTATCGTGCCCGTGTACAATACATCCAAGTACCTGCCTGAGTGCCTGGACTCTTTGGTTCGGCAGAGCATTGGCCTCGACTCGATTCAAGTTGTGGTCGTCGACGACGGGTCGACTGACGGCTCGGGCGAGATCGTTGGGACTTACGCCGAGCGTTATCCCGATAATTTCGTGTGTCTCTCGCAGGCGAATGCTGGCCAAGGCGCCGCAAGGAACTTCGCTCTTATGTATTGTGAGGGTGAGTATGTTGGCTTCATGGATTCCGACGACTATGCCGACGAGAGTATGTACGAAGCCATGTATGCGGCAGCCAAGGAAGCGCGCGCTGATATATGCCTGTGTGGAATAGTGAGCTTCATCGACGAGGGCGGCAAGAGATCCTTCAGTTCTCGGGTTCAGCTGCCTGACGTGCCATGCACTCAAGAAAGCCTGTTTCTTGTCCCGCAGACCCAGCCGCCGATTAGGCTGGTGCGACGCGAGTTATTGGATGATAACGATATTCGCTTCCCCAAGACTCGGGGAAGCGAGGATAACGGGTTCCATCTTAAGCTGGCGCCCTTCTGCAAGCGCGTCGTGACGGTGAGTAGGCCCCTCGTGAAGAGGCGCATGAGGGCTGGTTCGACGGCTGTGTCCATATCGCCGTGCTTCTGCGAGCAGATATTTGCCGTTGTGGATGACGCCTTGGATTATTACGAGACCCGGGAGCTGTGCGATGACTATGGGGAGCTTATGGAGGCTGCAGTAGTGAGGATGCTTCTTTGCTCCAGGCTGGGCTGTGTTGGCAACGTCGCAGACGGGCGCGAGCGCGAATCGCTTACGCGGAGGACTGTCGAGTTTGTCGATGATCGGTTTCCCGGCAGGGCTAAGAACCGGTACCTGACGGGTATTTTGGGTGTATACCTGGGGCATGTCGACCTCGTAACGGCGCGTCTCATGCGTATTTTTTTTGCGGCTAGGTACAGAAGCATTTTGCGTTTTTAGAAAGTTGAGTGTTTTGACATGAGGAGAAAGCTGAAGAAGGTTAAGGGTTACTTGTACGCTAAGGCCCAAAAAGCTAAGTATGAGAAACATTTCTTGGGCGACGTTGACCTCAAGTACCTTAGGATGGGCCCCGAGCATGGTGACACTATTGTGGTTGTTTTTGGGTCGTTCACTAGGAAGGGCGTCGCGGCTCGGTACAACTACGTCAAGACGCTGAGGGACATCGAGGTGCCCAAGGTTTTTATACTCGACGATTTTGGCTTGGATGGGAGGGGTTCATATTACTTAGGCCAAGATGGCGGTGAAGAGGTTTATCGCACCACACGATGTCTCATCGATTCGATAAAGGTTTCGACTGGGGCTAAGACAGTAATATACTGCGGTTCCTCCAAAGGTGGATGGGCTGCCATGCGGTTCGGGCTTGGCGACCCCGATGGAATCGTCATCGCGGGTTCTCCCCAGTATTTACTGGGTGATTATGCTGTGAGGGAGTACGATCTGGAGGATGGCAACAAAATGCTTCTTCCTTACCTATCGGCGGGGTTGAAAGACGACGCGCGCATCCAGTGGCTAAACGGGATCTTGCGGGATGTGATCAGGAGCAGCAACTCCTTCAAACCCGTATACCTGTGTTATTCAACGGCCGAGCATACGTATGACGAGCATATTTGTTATCTGCTGGATGACCTACGTTCTGCGAATCGGGATGTTCGCGTGCGCGAGGAGAAGTTTGGCAATCATAACGACATCGCACTTTATTTTCCTGACTTTCTGTACGGCATCGTTGAAGAATTGGCTTTAGGAAAATGAAGACATCTGTGCTCATAGCGACATACAACGGCGAGCAATTCATCGAAGAGCAGCTCGCTTCGATATGTGACCAGAGTTTGCAGCCCGATGAGGTGCTGATAAGGGACGATTGCTCGACCGACTCCACCTGTGAACGGATTCGTTCGTTTATTGCTTTGCATGGTCTTAGTGCCTGGAGGCTGGAGGTCAACGAATGTAACCTGGGATTCAGGAAGAATTTCCGTATGCTTGCAGAACAGGCTACCGGTGACGTAATGTTCTTTTGCGACCAAGACGATGTTTGGGCCCCTTGCAAGATAGAGACTTGTTGTGGGCTAATGACTGCCTGCAGCGACATAGGCCTGGTCTGCGCGGACTATACTTCATCTGTCGAGCGCCCCAATATCGCGATTCGCGCCAAGGCGTCCGAAGAGTGGGATTTCGAAAGGCTCGTGCCTCATCTTGGAAAGCCATACGTCTGGCTTGGTTGCGCGATGGCGGCTAGAGCGAGCTTCGTTTGCGATATCATGCCGTATTGGCCTGACGACTGGGCGCATGACGAGTGCATGTGGTGTATGGCCGAGGCGGCCGGTGTTGGAGTTATTCTTCATGAGCCACTTTTATGGCATAGATTGCACGGTGGGAATGCGACCGGAAAGAAGGTCCACGACAGGGACCGGCGCATCGCCTTGGTTGAGGAAAAGTCCAAGGGCTACGCTGAGGTGGTCAGGTATTGCGAGTGGAAGGGAATCGCGGGGGAAGCGCCACGCCTGTTCAAGCATATGGCTGGCTGCGGGCGCTCCCGCGCAGAGTTTCTCCGCGAGCCTTCCTTTCATAAAGCTCTGAAGCTTTTGCCCTATCTGAAATACTACCCAGAGGTTAAGTCGTATCCTGCTGACCTTGCGATTGCCTTCAATAGGAGAGGACGATGAGCGCAGCGAAGATACATAAAGCTTACGGGGCCCCGAAGGCGGCCGTTCCGAAGAGAAGGCTCTCGGGGTTCGAGAAGCTCTGTTTCGTCTATGTCTTTGCGGTGTTCGCGTTGCCGCAGTACTTCGGCATACCGTTGCCAGGCTTTGCCCTTACAGCGCAGCGAATCGCCATGGTGTGCCTTATTTGCTGCATCTGCCTTTCGCGCAAGCGCGTGGACGACTTTTTATCTTCGACAACCGGCACCATGATTGGACCGGCGGCGATCCTGACACCGTTTCTCTTTATTGCGCTTGTAACTGCATTGGTTAGATCTGACGCGAATTCTTATTTCAACTTCTTCATCGACGCATTCATGCCTATGCTGCTGATGATGTATATAGCAGCAAAGGTTATAACCATGGAAGAGTTGCTCAGGCTATTTCGAGCTATTCTGATTATAGTTACCATAAGCTGCTACCTTGATGCTTTGGTTTTACATTGGGATCCTTACCAGCTGCTTCACACTATCCAAAGCATTTCAGGCGGCTCTACGTATAGGGCAAACTCCTATCGGGTGGCCGCCATGACCAGCCACCCGATAGCTCTGGGTATCTACTTCGTTCTTATGACCCCCCTGATGTGCATTGATTTCAACAGAAAGCGCATTGATATAAGCCAGAATTGGCCCATCTTATTCCTTATTTGCGGGGCGATGTTGCTGTGTGGGTCGCGCATGCCACAGGCTACGTTTATTGTGGAGATCGTCATTCTGTTCGTACTCACGAGCCGAGAGAAGAAACGCGTACTGATTCCCTACATCATAGTGATCGGCACATACTTAGTGTTGTTGGTGGTTCTTTTGCAGGATGAGGCGCACGTTCGCAGATACGTTATTCTCAACGTGTATCAGATGATTGATTCGGTTTTTGGCACTACACTCGTCTTGGATGAGTTTGGCTATTGGCAATGGGTTTATATCCAGAGTTGGGACTACCGTAACCTGCTCCCGCTAATTTTCTTCTCCGACGACTATAGTCCTCTACTTGGATTGGGTGTTACAGCGGCAAATATTTCTAATTTCTCTGTCGAACTTGGCGGCAGGACAATAGTTTCGATAGATAACTATTACGTAATGCAATATCTGCAATTTGCCTGGCCTGGGTTAATTGCTATGGTGATGGCGTTTCTCTTCATGCTAAAGCGTTGCATTACCGGTGCGAGGGACGAGGACAATCCTATATGTAAGGCGCTTCTGGTCTCGCTGTGTCTCTATTTCGTGAACCTGTGGTTCGTTGCCGACCTCGGTACTTTCAAGTACGCGTTTTCACTCTTCGGCTTAGCATATGTGTACAGCAAGGGCATGGGGTTTTCGCAGGTTAGGGTCCTGGATGATGAGCCCAACAGTGGGTATGTTCCCAATCGGTGCTGCCTTTCCTGTCACACAGCGCGGAATAGGGCGGTTCGCCGTGCTTAGGGGAATCAAGGCTCTGCACAGCTTGCTCTCGCAGATCTCGTTTACGTTTTTGATGTTCCTTATTGGCGGCACCATCGTTTTTGGCATCGCGCTTATTGTGTACCTTGTACTCGTGGGCAGGTGGGAGGATACCCGCGCCGGCGAGAGAAGAGCAGCTGTTTACCGGCGCGTGTTGGCTACGGCCTTCTGTGCGTTCTGGGTTGTGGCCCTTCTATTGATGCTGGTCGTTGACAAAGTGGGGGAGAGCGGGAAATTCGTTGTATACCTTATCCCCTTCGATCCTGCCTCGATATTTATTGGAGACTACAGCTCCGACTACATCTTGGACGACTTGGGCAACTGGATGACAGCACCTTGGATCCATCAAAGACGCATCATCGTTTCCCTGCTTAACCTTCTGCTGTTTCTGCCTCTTGGCGCGGCGTTGCCTGTGGCAATCGGGGGGCGGCACAGGTATGCGGCGGCCTGCGCCTTACTGCTTGTCGTCGCTGCGGGAATCGAGGTGGCCCAGTTCGTGATGATGAGCGGGGCGGTGTACACGGACAACGTGCTTATGCGGTTCGTCGGCGGATTGCTGGGCATGCTTGCCTACCGGTTGGCTGCTGGCTGCCAGAACACGAGAAAAGAGAAACCCCATGGCTAAACTCTCAAGAATCCTAGAGACAAGCATCGTGAAGACGCTTCGTTTCAACCTCCATTACTTTGGCAGGGGGGGTGCGACTCCCCGTGCTTGTCGCAAGGAACTACAAACTGGCTGTGCTCAGGGGGGCTGTGAGGTTGGAGAAGCCGAAGACGGGCTGCGTCCGGCTGGGGTATGCCAGGGTGGGGATCTTCGACCCGCGCTACGACCGCGGCATCTGGCAGGTTTCTGGTGAGGTGAGCTTCGACGGCGGCGCGGACTTCGCGCAGGGCTCGAAGATCAGCGTAGGGGCCAAAGGCAGGTTGAGCGTCGGAGACGGCTTCCGGAACACGGCTAAGGGAGAGTTCATCTGCCACGAACGGATACGGCTTGGTGCAGGATCGCTGGTGAGCTGGGACACGCTGTTCATGGACACGGATTTTCATCAGGTCGACGATAAGCCCGTCAGCGCGCCTGTGACTATCGGCGACCACGTTTGGGTTGGCTGTAGGTGCGCGGTGCTCAAGGGCGCGGAGATACCCGATGGGTCTGTTGTCGCGGCCGGGGCGACGGTCACTAGGAAGCTTGAGCCGGAGAGGTCGCTTATCGGCGGCGTGAACAAGGTGCTGCGCACCGGGATCGAATGGAATGTGTAGCCGCTCTGGTTGAGCAGGTTGCGGAGAGGAAATAGGAAGATGGCTGGAGTACGGAGAGGTTCGGCGTCTGGCGGCATTGGGTCATCCCATTGCGGAGGGCCCAATAGATCCACGGTGACTTTTGTCCTCCCTAGTATTAGTAGGACCGCGACAGGTGGCGCGAAGATGGTGTATGTGTACTCTAACCATCTTGTCTCCAAGGGGTTCGATGTCATCATCTGTTTTGATTGCAGGGACATGCTTAAACGGTTTCCTGTGCCAGCTTTTATCCGTCGCATAGGGTCGCGCATGCTTGTCAGAACTCGCCCTAGTTGGTTCAGTTTGGATCCCAGAATTAAGAAACGTTGTATTTTCGATATAAACGATGCCACTATGCCCGACTCCGATCATGTGGTTGCTACCTGGGTCGGCTCGGCCAATCCGATCGCCGCTCTTCCGCCCGAAAAAGGAAAAAAACACTACTTTATCCAGGATTACGAGGCATGGGACGTCCCATCTGATTATGTTGAGGCTACCTACCGACTGGGCATGTCGAACATGGTGGTGAGCGACTGGCTGTATGGCATAGTTGAAGATGCGTCTGGGGTTAAGCCCCATATGATCAGGAACCCCATAGATGGGACGATCTTTTTCCCGAACGGGGAAAAGAGGGGGGATCGGGAGATCGCGGCCCTGTACCATCCTGGGGCTCATAAGGGTTTTGAGGATGCGCTTGCGGCGCTTGAGCTTACTCGCGAACAAATACCCGATCTGCGCGTAAACGTTTTCGGTGGCCCCAAAAGGCCTGAATGGCTCCCGGACTGGTGCCGCTATACCCGTAACGCCAGCCAGGAGCAGCTACGTTCCATATATTCGCGGAGTTCAGTTTTCCTCTGCGCCACGGTCGATGAGGGTTTTGGCCTGACATGCGCTGAGGCCATGTTCTGCGGCTGCGCTTTGGTTTCGACGGACTTCCAAGGGGTCCACGAGTATGCCGATGGCAGTTGCGCGATGCTCTCTCCCGTGCACGACCCTAAGAGTCTGGCAGCCAATTTGTCGAGCCTCCTTCTCTGTCCGTCCGAGGCTCGGAGGCTTGCGGATTTGGGTTCCTCGAACGCTCGCAGGCAATGCTCGATGGAGAATGCTCTGTTGGAGGTGGAGCGAGAGTTCGGATGCGTTTCCCAATGAGAGTGTGGCAAATGGGCACGGTCGACGGAAATCGGCCTATTGTGGAACGCAAGGGCCGACGGTGGGTGCAACGGCATGGTTTGAGATGATTGCGTCGCACAAGACGGCAACACCAAGTAAAGGGAATTTAAAGCTGTATGAATGACAATACGTTGATAAGCGTGATTGTACCCGCTTTTCAGGCTGCAGGAAGCATCGAGCGAGCTGTAAAAAGTGTCCTTGCTATCCCCTCGGGCTCGATTGAAGTCATTGTTGTCGACGATGGGTCTACGGACGGGACCTCTGCCGTTCTTGAGCCTCTTCTTGTACGGGATCCTCGGCTTAAGCTAATACGTCAAGACAATCGGGGTAGGTCAGCAGCAAGAAACAGGGGTGTTAGGGAAGCATCCGGAAAATGGCTTATGTTTCTTGACTCCGACGACTTCCTTATGTCTGGCGGCTATGCGCCCCTCCTCGAGCGAGCCGAGAACTCGGGCTCTCCTCTTGTGGTCTTTGGCATGGAGAAGAGCGACGGTCGCGACCAATTTGGTGGTTGCGCTTTGTGGGATACGGATTGCCTCTCATCGCCCGAGTGTCTGACATCCGAGCTTTGGGCCGAAGAGCTTCTCGATGCGATGATATTCCGCGAATGCGATTCTTTTGTTTCTAACCGCTGGATGTATGAGTCAAATTCTACTTGGTCGCGCCTATATAGGCGCGACCAAGTAGACCTTCTCGTATCAAACAGTGGGCTTAGTCTCGGACCCTTTCCGGTGGGGGTGCGCTTTTCCGAGGACAGACTGTTCAATATCTCCTACCTTAAATTTCTTGGGCATAGACGCGTTGAGTTCGTGCCCCACGCGTTATATTTTTGGGATTTGGCAGAATCCGCCACCTGTGCCCAGGTTCGAGGCGACGACGCGGATTCGCTTCCTCTGTATTTCAGCGAGACTTGGCGACTGATGGACGCTGGCTTGCTTACATTGCGGGAAGCGGAGGCGATTACGGCGCGGGAAGCGTTCAGCCTATTCCAGCGAGCCGTCTACGTTGCTCATTCCAGGAGTGATGTAACGGCCGAGCCATTCGTTTCGGTTTTCAGCGAAAAGAGGATGGCTCAATCCATGGGGAGTCTTCCGGTTGAATGTCTCGGGCGTTCCTTATCGTGGCGTTTGGTGGCTAGGCTGATGGCTCGTGGATGGATTCGCCCGGCCTTTAGTTTGTGCTCGGCCGTGTACGGCGCGAGAAAGGCGGTCAAAGCATTTCTTATCCGCGCCAATGTATCGACGACCTTGCGCTAGGGCCTCTTGATCAAAGATCGCTTCTAGGCATAGCAAGTATTTTTTGGAAGGAGTTGGATATATGGCTAAGGTACGCAAATCCAATTTTGAATGTATACGAATAGCGGCGATGCTGTTGATTTGCCTTCACCATGTTTCGCTGAACTGTCCATGGCCTGAAGGCGATGCAGCCAAAGAAGTAGTTCTGCTTGTCATGCAGTTTGGAGGCAAACTCGGCGTGGATCTCTTCATCCTTATTACGGGATACATGAGCATAAAGTCTCGTTTTAGGATCAGGTCCTTACTGCGCGTTGTCCTGCAGACTTGGTTCTACACTGTCGCTATCCTTCTGCTCTTCTTTCTTTTTGACCCTGGGGATATCCGCAGTTTAAAAGGTGTTCTGAAGTCTTTTGTTCCGACGACATCATGCCTCTATTGGTTTGTTACATTCTATGTTGGCCTCGTGGTAATAAGTCCATTTTTGAATGCGCTTGTCGCCGGGCTTGGCCGCAACGGGACGAAGAAACTCCTGATGGTGCTCTTTGTGCTGCTTTCCGTTATTCCGACCTTTACCCGTCTGACCTTTGTCTTGAATAACCTTGCCTGGTTCTCATTTCTGTATTTGCTTGCGGGATATATGAAGATTTGGGGGGGGGGCGTATGGAGCGGGAGAAAGGTTCTTCTTTGGACGTGCATTCCAACCATTGTGATAATCGCAGTGGGCATTGTCACCTCCTTGGCCACGGGTTCGCGCTCGCATCCGCTTGCCACGGCGGAATCTGTCTTCATGGTCGCGGTAGCCATCGGGTGCTTTAAATGGTTTGTCCAGCTTGACCTGGGGGTGAATAAAATTATCAACACCATCGCCTCGGGGTCGTTCGCGGTATATCTTCTCTCCACGAACTGGCTTTCGGGAAATTGGCTTTGGACGCACCTTACGTTTGTATACGAGTCGGGGCCGTTTATGCTGCTTGTAATGGGTATCTGCATGTCGATAGGTATTTATCTGTTTTGCGCGGCGATTGACCTGGTGCGGCAGCGGTTGGTGGAAGGACCGATCATGCGCTTGACCGAAAAGGGGGCTATTGGCCGCCTGCTCGATTCGTACGACGAGTGGATCAACACGGTGAATCCTGCTTGGCCAAGGCAGGCAGGCTAAGTTGGCGAGGGCTCACCAGCGTGCGGCTGCGACTCGCCGTTTTGCGATGGACGTCGTGCCCACGCGTGCCCCAAGTCGTTTAGAAATCATATGAAGCGATAGATTGGTTGGAACTGTATGAGAATCGCCATCTTGACCATACAGAGCGTAAACTATGGAAATAGACTTCAGAACTATGCGCTGCAAAACATTCTTGCCGGCATGGGTCACCACGTGGAGACCCTGCATCGTGGGTTGGGCGCTTCCGGCCCGGTTGAACACAAGCTGCGCAACTTCAAACGCAGCCTTGGCGTTGCGGTCAAGCACCGCTCCGACAAATTCGGCGCATTCCGTCGATTCGACAAGGATTTCATCTCCTTCTCTGGAATAGTCGTATCCAAGGACTTCGTCTCTGCTGGGGTTTCCGATGCGTTCGACTGCTTCGTGATCGGGTCGGACCAGGTGTGGAACCCGAACTTCGACTTCAACAGCGAGGTCGAGTATCTTCCCACGGTTCCGACCGGCAAGAAGGTCTCCTACGCCGCGAGCTTCGGCGTCTCTGAGATTGTCGAGAACAGGGAGCGGACTGTGGAGCTTCTGGACGGCATCAAGGCCGTATCAGTTAGGGAGGGCGCCGGCGCGGATATCGTGCGGGATCTGACGGGGCGGGAGGTTCCCGTCGTGCTGGACCCCACGCTGCTTCTTGGGCCGGTTGACTGGGATCGTGTCTCCAAGAGGCCCAGCAAGGTCGATTGCTCTGCCCCGTACGCGTTTAAGTACGTGCTCGGCGACGACATCAACGAAGGGCGCATCGAGCGTATGGCGCAGGAACGCGGGCTCGTGATTATCGACGTCATGGATCCGTATTTGGCAAACGGGCCCTCCGAGTTCGTGTGGCTGATCGCCCATAGCGAGCTTGTGTGCACCGACTCCTTCCATGCAAGCGTGTTTGCGCTGCTGCACCATAAGCCGCTGGCTATCTTTGAGCGTCAGGGCGCCGACGCGGACATGTCGTCACGCTTCGACACGCTGTGCGGGACGTTCGGTCTCGTGGGCCACCGCTCTTCCGAGGAATGCTTCGGCGAAGAGGCGGTCTGCGGCACCGATTGGGAGGCTTTCGAGGGGCGGCTAAGGGAGCTGAGGTCGGCTTCTATGGAATGGCTCGAGAACGCGATTGGGGGCGTTGCTCTTGGTTAGCCAGCGCAAGGCGGGCGCCGTCCTTGGTTACGTTAACATCATCGTAAAGAACCTCGTCAACCTGGTCTACACGCCGATGCTGCTGGCGTTCGTGGGACAGGCCGACTACGGCGTGTTCCAGACGTCTAACTCGTTTGTGTTCTCGCTGACGATTCTTTCCGTCGGTTTTTCGCAGGCGTATGTGCGGTTCTTCATGCTGAGGAAGATCAACGGGACCGAGGATGACATCCGCGAGCTCAACGGTATGTACATCGCGTTTTACTCGGTTATCAGTTTAATTGCTTTGGCGATAGGGCTTGCCTTCGCGGGTAATGTTGGTCTGTTTTTCTCTTCCAGTTTTACCGATAGCGAGATCGGCCTTGCGGGCGAGCTGATGGGCATCATGGCCTTCAATGTGGCGGCAACGCTGTTCTCTACGGTGTTCGACGCTTACGTTATAGCGAACGAGCGCTTCACTTATCGGCAGACGAGGCAGATATTCACCACGCTTGCCACACCGGGACTGGCCTTTGTGCTACTTAACCTTGGCATGGGGGCGGTTGGCGTCGCGATTGCGCAGCTGGCCATCGTGCTCGTTCTCTTGGGGATGAACGCCAGCTACTCCATCAAGCGGCTTGGGATGCGATTCTCAATGCGTCACTTCGATCCGGCGTTATTCAAAGCTGTGCTGGTTTTCAGCTCCTGGATCTTCATCAACCAGATCTGCGACCTGATTAACCAGAGCGTCCCCAACATCCTGCTCGGTGTGCTTACCAGCGCCGTCGTCGTTTCCGTTTTCGCTGTCTCGGTGCAGATTAGGCAGATTTTCTATTCTTTGTCTACGACGATCTCGAGCGTTTTCGTCCCTAAAATCAACCATATGGTGGCGACCTCTGATGACAACGAGGAGCTGACGCGGCTGATGACGCGGGTAGGGCGCTACCAGATGTTCCTGTTCTGCTGGGTTTACTGCGGGTTCGTTCTGTTGGGCCAGTTCTTCATCACCAAGTGGGCGGGCGAGGGGTTCCTGGACGCGTATTATCTCATCTGCGCGATGACGCTGCCTGTCGGTGTGCCGTTGTGCCAGAACACGGGTATCGAGATTCAGAGGGCTAAGAATAGGCACAAGGCTAGGTCGATTGTCTACCTGGCGATGTCTTGCATCAACGTTGTTTTCACCTGGTTTGCCGCGCCGTATCTGGGGTATTGGGCGCCGGCCGTTGCCTACATCGTGAGCATCGCGTTAGGTAACGGATTGTTCATGAATTGGTATTACCACACGCGCATCGGGCTGGACATGAAGTTCTTTTGGAAGAGGAACCTGCCGGTCGTTATCGCGTCTGCATGCGTGACAGCTGTCGGCATTGCCGTGGGGCACTTCGTGCCGGTGGGCAACTGGCTCGGGTTCTGCACTTGTGGCCTTGCCTACTCCACTGTGTTCGCGGCTGCGATGTGGGTGTTCGTGCTTGATGACGGCGAGAAGGCCGGCGTGCTGAAACGGCTGTCGATTAAGCGCTAGGAGGTTGTTGGTGGAGAGGAAGCTTCCTGAGATAACCGGGCTTGGTGACGCGTGCTGCGGCTGCGGGGCGTGCGCGGCAAAATGTCCTAAGGCTTGTATTGAGATGACGCCCGATGAGTTCGGGTTCCTGCGACCTGAGGTTGATGCTGAGGCCTGTGTTGGCTGCGGCGGATGCGACTCGGTATGTCCGGCTATGGGCGAGAGGCCCAAGGACGGCGTCGAGCACGTCATGTGGGCGAAGTCGAAGAACGTGGACGAAAGGTTTGCGTCTTCGTCCGGCGGCGTGTTCGCACTGCTGGCCCACGACGTGCTGGCCGCCGGCGGCGTCGTTTGCGGCGCGGCCTGGGAGCCGGGCTGCAAGGGCGTGCGGCATGTGCTGGTGGAGGCTGAGGACGGTCTGGATGCGGTCATGCGCTCGAAGTACGTGCAGAGCAGGATAGACCGCGACGTTTACGAGGGTATGCGCTCCGCGCTTCGCGGCGGAAGGCGCGTGCTGTTTGCCGGGACGGCCTGCCAGGTCGCGGGCGTGAGGGCGTATTTGGGCAAGCTGGCTGATTCCGATGA
The DNA here is from genome assembly GCA_963612535.1 of Sphaerochaetaceae bacterium. Lineage (GTDB taxonomy): Bacteria > Actinomycetota > Coriobacteriia > Coriobacteriales > Eggerthellaceae > Anaerotardibacter. The sequence goes on along the minus strand of CAVDWN010000322.1, from coordinate 2,064 downwards.
GTTTTTGGCTGTTGACGTCATCTGCCACGGCGTCCCCTCTCCACTGCTCTGGGAAAAGTGGGCGACCTGGCGCGAGCGGCGCGCGGGCGCGCCGCTTCGCAGCGTGAATATGCGGAGTAAGACAACCGGATGGTTGTCTTACTCCGCATCATACGCGTATGCGCATGATGCGGAGAAAGACGGGCGCGCCGTCTGCGACGGCAGCGTCTTCGGGGACGACTGGTACTTCAAGGCGTTCCTTTCCAACGCGAGCCTGCGTTCCTCGTGCTTGCAATGCCCCGCCAAGCGCTCGTGCGGCTCCGACATAACCCTCGGCGACTTTTGGGGCGTTCAGACTGCTCACCCGGAAGTCGAGTACGAGGGCGGTGTCTCGGCCGTGCTGTGCAACACGGCCAAGGGCGTTGCCGCTGTCGATGCCGTGAAGCCCTGCGTGGAGTGGGGCGAGTCCTCGCTTGAGAAGGTATTGCCGGGCAACCCGAGCCTCGTGCGTTCCGTCGCCCCGTATGGGAAACGAGACGACTTCCTGGGCGACCTCGGCGGCGGTATGGGCATCGACGAGCTGATGGGGAAGTATGGCTTCAAGCCGACGCTCAAGCAGCGCGTGCGGGGCAAGCTCGGCGGGGTTAAGCGACGGCTGAAGAATGGATTGGAAAATTAGCGATGACGGATTCTCCAATAATGGGTGGCGCCTGCATCGGCGAAAGTGGCTGTGCGGAAAGGGATATCCGCGCTCTCGCCTCGCTGGCGTTCTTGGAGTCGCAGTGTGATTTCGAAGGGAAAAGGAAGGACAGTTTGGATTTGTTGATGCCGCTTGTCCTTGAGACCCTTCAGTGCTTTAACGGGATTTCTTTCACCGTTCATGATTTTTGCCAGCATCTCGGCGCTAAGACAGGGCTTGAGTTGCCTGCTACAGTTGCAGCCGCGCTTCTCAACAGGTGCAAGGGCTCTAAGACGAACCCCCGGTATCTCATAGTTGAAGGTGGTCGCTATGAGCGGACAGGCGTTGCGCTCGAATGTTCTAATTTTGTTGGGCTTAGGGATTCCATTAATGCCCAGCATGCTAAGTTGCTAGAAGCCATCGTGGAGTACGCGGCGAGCATCGGCCTTGGCGAGCTGACCTCCGTTGAGGCGGGTTGTGCCTTATCCGATTATCTAGACCGGAATTTCGGCAGCCTTTCCGTTGGCGCAATGCCCCCTGGGGACGAGCCTGCTGCCGGCCACAGGTGGCTCGGAAGGTTTATTTTTCACCTGCACGATACCGGAAATCCTATGTTCGAGACCATTGTGACCCTTGTGCGGGGGCGCGTTGTTTTCGATGCGGCTTTTATGCCTGGTTTCGGCACGGTTAGCCAGCGATTAAAAGGGTTGGTGGTCTATTTAGATTCACCTGCTCTTTGCCGTTACATGGGCTTTGGAACCGAGTCCGATGAGCGTTTGGTAACTGAGGCCGTGCGGCTCCTGAGATCGGCTGGCATTGTATGCAGGGTACTTGATGAGACCGCATCTGAGGTCGGTCGTATAATGGGGCGTGTTGCAGCAAATTGGGGTCACCCGAGCGAATACGAGGCCCCCGGTTCATTTCTGCTTACAATGCCAAATAGGGGACGCACCCGCTCCGAGGCGCAGCGTGCTGCGGATAGTCCTGTGGAGTTCATCGAGGATTACGGATTTACTGTTGTTAATGCTCCATCTCGAGTGAGGGAGACCGTTGTAGACGAAGCCGCGCTTGCTAAGCGCCTCGCCAAAAAGGGATGGGATTTCTCGAGCGACAATCGCATTCGGCATGACATCAATTGTATCGCCGCCGTGATGACGCAAAGGGGGCCAACTACTGCGAATACCCTTAGTAAAGCTAAATTCCTGTTCCTCAGCGACTCGTCCCTCACTATCCTGAACACGCGTAGATGGTGGCAAGACGATGAGGGAAGGAGTGATATCCCGCCGATTTTCTCTATTGTTGATTTAGCTAATATCGCATGGCTCTATGGGGATTCTACTGATACCAAAAATTTGGCGATGTTAACCCAAAATGGATATACACCATCGCCTAGGCACAGAAAGACC
>CAVDWN010000321.1:0-2002 GCA_963612535.1 Sphaerochaetaceae bacterium | reverse complement strand
GCGGCCAACTGCCGTGGTGATTTATCGCCAACTGCCGTGGTAGAATATGGCCAACTAGCGTGGTAGATAACGGCCAACTACCGTGTTACGCCTGATAGGGATTCTGTGAGGGTCACCATGAAAGAATATCTTCCAAGAGTTTGCGACAGTCTTCTATCCTTCCGCTTGCGCTCAAAAGGGGCCGTACTCGTCGAGGGGCCGAAATGGTGTGGGAAAACGACTACGTGCGCGCAACAGGCGAAAAGCGCCTTGTACATGCAGTCTCCCGAATCACGCGCACAGAACATGCGCATGGCCGAGATCAGCCCTCAACTGCTTCTTGACGGGGACGCACCAAGGCTTATAGACGAATGGCAAGACGCCCCCTCTTTATGGGACGCGGTCCGCTACGAGGTCGATCGACGCGATGAGTTCGGCCAGTTCATCCTAACCGGGTCAAGCGTGCCAATCGATGCCCGCAAAACGGCGCATTCCGGAACCGGGCGAATAGCCAGGTTGCGCATGCGTCCGATGTCGCTGCTGGAGTCGAACGATTCCTCGGGATCGGTCTCCCTCAAAGGATTGTTTGCCGGCGAGCAACCAACCGCTCATGCTCAAACGGGCACCATCGAAGATTTAGCGTTCCTCGTCTGCCGGGGCGGCTGGCCAAAGGCGCTTGGGCAGAGCCCGGATGTTGCCCTGCAGCAAGCTTTCGATTATGTAGACGCCATCGCAAGCACCGACATAAGCCGCGTCGACAACGTCAGCAGAAGCGAGACGGCAGCCCGCGCATTGCTAAGATCCTATGCAAGGCTCAGCTCCTCGCAAGGCTCGCTCGAATCAATCCGCTCGGATATGGGAACGGCCCGCTTGGGGGAAAGCGCCTTCACCGGCTATGTTGAAGCATTAAGAAGGCTTTTCGTTGTCGAAGACCTTGAAGCCTGGAGCCCCAACTTGCGCTCAAAAACGGCGATACGAACTTCCCCGACCAGGCATTTCGTCGATCCCTCGATCGCGACCGCGGCACTTGGGGCGTCGCCGGCCGACCTGGTTGCCGATCTGAACACATTCGGCCTGCTGTTCGAAAGCATGTGCATTCGCGACCTGCGAGTTTACGCATCGGCCATGGACGGCTCCGTTGCGCACTACCGCGACAAATCAGGGCTCGAGGCCGATGCCGTGGTCCACTTGCGCAACGGTTCTTACGGCTTCGTCGAAGTCAAGCTTGGCGGCGATTCCGCTATCGAACAGGGTGCACAGTCGCTCAAGACCCTCGCAAACAAAGTCGATCAAGAGCGCATGGGCGCGCCGGCGTTCCTTATGGTGCTGGTGGGCCTGGGCGACTTCAGCTACTGCCGAGAAGACGGCGTGATGGTGGTTCCCGCGAGGGCTCTTGGCGTATAGCAGGGGCCGAACCAGATGGTTTAGGCCCCTGCGATAGGCTGCTCGCGCTCCTGCTGCGATCAAAACATTTTCTATTAAGTTTTCTTAATATTTCGCTGTTTGCTAAAATATTAAGTAATTTGAACCAGAAGGAGGCTTGCCGACGATGTGGACCAACGTGTACTCGCGCAAAGCGCTTGGGGAATTCCTCCAAGAAGCCCGCAAGGAAAAGGGCATCACCCAGAAGGAAATGGCCGATATCCTGGGCTTTTCGTCGGTAACGCTCTCGGCCCTGGAAACAGGTAAGAACGTATCGGCGGCTAAAGTGGAACGCTACCTGCAAATGCTCGGATTCCGCATCGTCGTCCTACCGAAATCGGCCGATTGCCAGGTGAATGAACAGGGGTCAACAGGGTTCTAAACCCTGAAGAGGTTAATGGAAGCTCCCTTGTTGCCGAAGCGAAAAGCTGGGGGCTGGGAGAAACGGCTTCCAAGAATGTCGTGCTCTCAACGCTGGAAAGGCTGGAAACGGGCATGGGCGAAGCGTCCAAGACCTTCCCTACTGCCGCAGCACGGCACGAAAAGGAAGCGCGCGCACGGATTAGGAAGCTGCAGCAGATGCGCTAGAAGGGACCCCTCA
>CAVDWN010000320.1:0-2004 GCA_963612535.1 Sphaerochaetaceae bacterium | reverse complement strand
GCGAAGCTCACCGCCAGCAGCATGCTGTTCTGGTAGAACTGCGGCAGGATGTACATGGCCGAAAGGGTGATGCTGAAGTTCAGCATCACGCACAGGGCACCCACGCGGAATCCGGGGATGCTGAACACGCGCAGGTCGATAACGGGGGTTTCCATACCCAGCTGGCGCTTGGCGTACACCACCAGGGCAACAACGCCCACGGCAAGGGACACCAGGGTGGGAGCAGAGTCCCATCCATACAGGCTGGCCATGCCCACGCCCAGAACCAGGCCGCCGAAGCCCAGGCAGCTGGTTGCCACGGAAAGCGCGTCGATGCGTGGCTTGGTAAGCTCGTAGGGGTTCACCTGGAACTTCAGCGTGAAGAAGATGCCCACGGCCAGCACGATGGCGAAGCTGAAGAACACCCAGTTCCAGGAAAGGCCGCCGATGATGATGCCGGCCAGCGTGGGGCCGACGGCCGAGGCGGACATGATGACGAGCGCGTTGATGCCCATGGCCGCGCCGATCTTGTGCGGCGGGATAACCTCAAGCACCATGGCGAACATCAGCGGCAGAACCAGGCCGGTGCCGATGCCCTGGATGATGCGGCCGCCAAGGGCAACCTCGTAGGTGCTGGAAAAGCCGCTGATCAGAGCGCCTACCAGGAATGCACCCAGCGCGAACACGGTGATCTTGCGCGCGCTGAACCATTTCATCAGCAGGCTGGAAAACGGCAGGACGATGCCGATGGCCAGCATATAGCCGACAACGAGCCACTGCACCAGGCCAAGATCTACGCCGAAGGCGGCGGAAAGCTGCGGCAGGGCGATGTTCAGGGCGGTTTCGCTGTACATGCCGGTGAAGCCGCCAAGGTACAGGCCCATAAGGGCAAGGTAAGGGTGGGGCACGACTACGCGCGCTTGGGGGAGTGCCCCGTTCTGGGGATGGGTCACGTTTCGGATTTCCTTTCTTCGAAGCTCCCGTTTCGGGCTTTCGTTGCAGTGCCTGCAGCTTCTGCGGGAATTCGCCGGCAGCCCCATTGGCGTTCGGGGCAACAAAAAAGCGCTCGTAGCGTAGAGCTACGAGCGCTTCGTATAGGTGAAGCTACTTCACTGCTTTGAACAGCTCTGTATTTAAGCACAAACCCATGGTTCTTCGTAAGTGTTTTTTTGCTCACATTCGCCGAAACCTGTCAACAATTCGCCAGGGTTCGGTACGAATTGCTTGTGCGGTGCCGACGCTTATTCGAAGCGTGCCAGGCACATCTCGATGAATTCGGTCATGGTGGGCAGGAATTCGCGCGCCGGGCGATCGATGCCCAGCTCTTCCATGGCCAACGCGATCAAGGGGTTGTTGGCGCAGCTGGCGCACATGCCTACGGCTTGGTTGTTCACCAGGTTAAGCAGCAGCTCGAAGTCGTTGCGGTTAAGCCCTAAGGCGGGGCAGAGCCGCTGAGCCAATTCTTCCTCGTGGTCGAAGTAGCCCTTCTTGAAGCACTTAAGGCGCTCCAGCGAAACGTTGGTCTCGATGATGGTAAGCAGCAGGTTGCCGTAGATGAACCAATCGCGGTTGGCCTGCGCCGCCTTGGCCCAGCGTTTTGCCGCCTCGGACGCATCCACGCTGCAGCCTTCGGGGAATGCCTCAATCAGCGCGTCGAAGTACGCCTTGCGCGCATCGGCGGAAAGCTCCAGGAATATCTCTTCTTTGGTGGTGACGTACTTGTACAGGCTTGCGCGGCTCCAACCCAGGCGCTCGGCGATGGTGGTGAGCGTTATCTCGTGGTAGGGGAACTCGCGGTAGAGCTGGGCGGTGGCATTCTTTATGTCGGCCAGGCGCTGGCATTTCTGCTCGGCGCTTCGTGCTCTTTTGAAGTCCTGTTTCATGCTGTGTTCCTTGGTGTCGATGCCCGGCGGGCAAGCCCGTACGCCCTGCTTGCCGGCCGATGGGGTTCGGCTGATGTCAGTATAGCGTACGGGCCTTATTAAGGAACGTTGCGTAATTTAGCCGACAAGGGCTTCGCCCAGC
>CAVDWN010000319.1:0-2005 GCA_963612535.1 Sphaerochaetaceae bacterium | reverse complement strand
CAACTGGCCAGGAGCTTGAGGTGTTCATGTTGCGCCGGGTGAAAACCATGGCGTTCGCGGCCGATGCGGTGGTGTTCCCCGGCGGACGCGTTGACGATGCCGATGCCGACCCGCACATGCCCTGGGCAGGCCCTTCCCCTAGCGATTGGGCTCACCTTATGGGCGTTCCGGAAGATGTTGCCCGCAAGGTCGTTGTTGCGGCTGCACGAGAGCTTTTCGAAGAGTGCGGTGTGCTGCTGGCAGGACTGCCCGAGGGCGATGTTCTGCAGGATCTGAGCGATCCCTCCTGGCAGCAGGCGCGCGATGCGCTTGAGGGGCATGAGATCACGTTCGCGGAATTCCTTTCCAAGAGCGGGCTGGTGTTGCGCACCGACTTGCTTGGCCTTATCTCTAACTTCTGCACGCCGGAATCCGAGCCGCGTCGCTACGATACGTTCTTCTTCAGCGCATTGCTGCCGGAAGGCCAGCAGGCCGATGGGGCAACCGGCGAAGCGCAGATAGCCGACTGGGTAACGCCGGCCTATGCCATGCGCGCTGGCGATGCGGGCAATTGGCTGGTACTGGCACCCACCGTCTACAACCTAACGTGCGTTGCGGCGGCGAAGAGCGCTACCGAGCTTGTTTCAACGCGCCGCCCTCTTACGCGGTTCATGTCTGTTCCGAAGCGAAGGGAAGACGGTACCATCGTGCTGCATTGTGACTTCCCTACACGCAAATAGATTTGCAGTCGCATGCCTAAGTGGTGGTGCTTGGGTTTTTGAGGGAGCTGCCGCATGCCCAAGCACTGAGCCTGGGCTTTTGGGCGGGCTGCCGTATGTCTAAGCGGTTGAGCTAGATCATTGGGCAGGCTGCCATGTTGGGAATACGGTTCATTCAAGGAGGGCCGTCGATGGCTTTTATGGAAGATACTGCACCCTGGCCGGGTGGCAGGGTGAGCGAGCGGGTGCTTTGCATTCGCGCCAACAACCCCAGCCCTATGACCTATACCGGCACCAACACCTGGATAGTTGCCGAACCGGGCGCGAGGAGTTGCGTGGTTATCGACCCTGCTCCTGAAGGCGCCCATATCGAGCGGATCCTTGAAGTCTGCGAAGAGCAGGGCTGGAGCGTTGGGGCTATCGTGGCAACGCATAGTCACCCCGACCACATCAACGGCATCCCCCAGCTTGCAGCCGCTACCGGTGCTCCGGTGTATGCGGAAAATCCCGAACGCGTTGTTTCGCTTTTGGCCGGCGCGGAAGGGGATACCACCGAAGCCGAGGACGGCACTGACCTTGAAGCGGTTCTAGGCAGGGCGGGGTCTAAGCGGATGGAAGCGCGGTCTGGCGAAGAAAGAGCGCAGGCGCGGGGCCTTGAGGGTATTGAAATCGTTGGTCTTTGCCCGGGGCGCTTCTGCCTCTTTGAAGGGGCTCCCCAGTTCGAGGTTGTTCCCTTGCCAGGACATTCGTCTGATTCGGTGGGGCTGCTGCTTTGCGCTGAGCAGGCTCTTTTCACGGGCGATGTGCTGTTTCGCCACGGGCCCACGGTTGTCCTTTACCCTGATGGGGACCTTGCCTGCTACTTGGATTCCCTTGATAAGCTTGAAGTGCTGGTTCGCGATGGCCAAGCCTGCCGCTTCTATCCTGCGCACGGCTACCCAATCGAAGAGCCTTTGCAGATAATCGAGGCGACGCGCCAGCATCGTATGGAGCGGTTGCAGCAGGTTCGCGATGCCATAGCCAAGGGTGTTCCGCCGGAACCCGATGCGCTGTTTGATGCGGTATATGCCGGGGTGGACCCAAGGCTCAAGCCCGCTTCGGTGCGCAGCATCCAAGCGCAATTGGAATACCTGGGGTATTCTGCATAGCCGGTAATCAGGTATGAAAAAGGGAGGAGATCGAACGATCTCCTCCCTTTTAGGTTGATGGCGCCGGTTGCATTGGACCAGGCGGCCTCAACAGCCGTTTTGCCAACGATTCAGCAGAGGCTATTCCGCAGCAGGCGCTTTCTTCTTCCCGAAGATGGT
>CAVDWN010000318.1:0-2011 GCA_963612535.1 Sphaerochaetaceae bacterium | reverse complement strand
AGCTGCGCGGTAACCGGCGCTTTGCGTTTCCTGGCGTTGCTTGCCGCCTTTATGTACCTGTTGTATGAGAGGAATGTTCTTCGTGGCTACTGAATCTTCTGAGCCTGTTGTCGGGGAGTCGTTGGCCGAGCGCGTGTTGCGTCTGCGCCGTGAGATCGAGTATCACACGCATCGTTACTACGTTTTAGACGATCCGCAGATATCCGACGCTGCTTTCGATTCCCTGATGCGCGAGCTTCGCGATATCGAGCAGGAGCATCCTTCCCTTCGCGACGCGTCTTCGCCTACCCAGCGAGTGGGTGGGGCAGTGGGCAACCAGTTCGCTCCCGTAGTGCATGAAGAGCGCCTGTATTCCCTTGATAACGCCATGGATTTCGGCGAGCTTGATGCCTGGATGGACCGAACGGAGTCTGCCCTGGGCAAGTTCGTCCCTTTGGTGTGCGAGCTGAAGATCGACGGCTCCTCGCTTGCGCTCACCTACCAGAATGGTCAGTTGGTTCAGGCGGCCACGCGCGGTGACGGCACGACCGGCGAAGATGTTACCGTGAATGTGCGCACGGTGCACGACATCCCGCTGCGTTTGATGGACGAAGGAATGGCCGCAATCGACGAGCGCATCGAATCCATTGAGGTCCGCGGCGAGATCTACATGTCGAAGGCGAGCTTCGAGGCTCTGAACGAGCGCGAGAGCGCCTTGGGCAACAAGACCTTCGCCAACCCGCGCAACGCCGCGGCCGGTTCGCTTCGACAGAAAGACCCTTCCGTTACCGCTCAGCGCGAGCTGTCTACGTTCATCTACGCAATTGCCCGCGACGGCGCAATCGAGGCATCGGGGCAGTGGGAGCTTCTTCAGTGGCTGCGCAGCTGCGGCTTCCATGTGAACCCCGACGTGAAGCGCTGCACTACCCGCGCTGAGGTGCACCAGTTCTGCCGGGAGTGCTTGGAGAAGCGCGCCGAGTTGCCGTACGAGATCGACGGCGTGGTGGTGAAGGTGGATTCGTTTGCCCTTCAGCATGAGCTTGGCTACACCGCGCGTGCGCCGCGTTGGGCAATTGCCTACAAGTTCCCGCCCGAAGAGAAGACCACGGTCCTGCGCGATATCACCATCCAAGTGGGGCGTACCGGTGCCTGCACGCCGGTTGCCGAGCTCGACCCGGTTTTGGTTGCCGGATCCACTGTTGCCCGCGCCACGCTGCATAACGAAGACGAGGTGCAGCGCAAGGATGTGCGCATCGGCGACACGGTTATCGTGCGCAAGGCGGGCGACGTTATCCCCGAGGTGTTAGGCCCCATCCTCTCCCTTCGCCCCGATGGCGCCAAACCTTGGGTCATGCCGAAGGAGTGTCCGAGCTGCGGATCGCCTATCGTGCGCGAGGAAGGCGAGGCGGCGTATCGCTGCGTTTCCATCGATTGCCCAGCTCAGGCGCATGAGCGGCTTATCCATTGGGCAAGCCGTGGCGCGCTCGACATCGAGGGCATGGGCGAGGAGATCACGGCCCGCTTGATAGAGTCGGGCAAGCTCACCGATGTTGCGGATTTCTACGAGCTTACCGAAGATGAGCTGGCTCACCTGTTCGTGGGACGAACCAACAAGGAAGGCGAGGCCATCGAGCTTGGGCCGGTGGTTGCATCCAAGCTGGTTTCCGCCATCGAGGAAAGCAAGAAGCGCTCGCTTGCCCGTGTGCTTTTCGGGTTGGGCATCCGCCATGTGGGCAAGACCATGGCCGAGAGCATTGCGCAAGTCTATCCCTCGATGGATTTGCTTTCCCGGGCCAAGGAAGAAGACCTGGCTGCCATCGATGGCGTTGGAGCGGTAATCGCTAGAAGCATCTGCGACTTCTTCAACACCGAAGACAACCGGAAGGTTATCGAGCGATTGGCTGCGGCTGGCGTAACCATGGAAGAAGAGGCACAGGGCCAAACCAAGCCCCAAACGCTTGCTGGTTTGACATTCGTTCTTACGGGCAGCCTGGTGGAATCGGGAATGACGCGCACCGAGGCGGGGGACCGG
>CAVDWN010000317.1:0-2015 GCA_963612535.1 Sphaerochaetaceae bacterium | reverse complement strand
TACGACGGCACCCTGCACAACAGCATGGCCATCTACGGGCCGGCCTTCCGTGCCGCGTATGCGTGGCTGGTCGAAGAAGGCCACATGCCGCCGCAGGAATTCACCGACAAATGGATAAGCCAGTGGCTGGGCTGGACCACCCAGAACATGTGGACCACCTTCGCCCCCAACCTGCCGGAACCGGTTTGGCGCCACGCGGCGAAGATCGTCGGCCACGAGATGGACCGCCTTACCGAGGAGGGGACGGCGCGCCTGTTCGATGGCGTGCCCGAGCTGTTGGGGCGGCTGAAGGCCGAAGGATACCAGCTGGCGTTCCTCAGCAATTGCCGCACCGACTACATGAACGTGCACCGCAAGATGTTTGGGCTGGACAGGTACTTCGATGCCTATTACTGGGCGGAAGGCTACGGCGATATCCCGAAATGGCAGATCTACCAGCAGGTTCGCAGCCGCCATGCGTTCCCGCAGGCAATGGTGGGCGACCGCTTCCACGACATGGAGGTTGCCACGAAATCGGGCATTCCCTTCGTAGGGTGCGCCTACGGCTTCGGCCTTGATGGCGAGCTCGAAGGGGCTAGCGCCATGGCTTCTTCTCCGAGCGATATCCTCGAAGCCATAGGGCGCCTGCTGGGATAGGGAAGGGGTTTAGGGCAAGCTGTTTTTGCGGCTGAAACCTTCAACGCCTATACTTGTCTCGTTTATACGAAAGGCACGCAAGCGCGCGCTTTTAGGCAGACGGAAGGAAGCACGATGCCCACTTACGCGGAAATGGGAAAAGAAGAGCTCACCACGCTCAAAACCGCACTGACCGAAGAATACGAGACGTTCAAGGCGCAGGGGCTTTCCCTGAACATGGCGCGCGGCAAGCCTGGTTCCGACCAGCTCGACCTGAGCATGCCCATGCTGGACATCCTGCCTTCCACCGATGAATGCAAGGCAGCTTCCGGCACCGACATCCGCAACTACGGCGTGGTAGACGGCCTGCCCGAGGCAAAGGAGCTTATGGCTTCCATGCTGGATGATTCCGCCGACAACACCATCGTGTTCGGCAACTCCAGCCTGAACATCATGTACGACACCGTTATGCGCTGCTGGGTGTTCGGCACCTTGGGTTCCACCCCGTGGAGCCAGCTGGAAAAGGTCAAGTTCGTGTGCCCCGTTCCCGGCTACGACCGCCACTTCGGCGTAACCGAGGCCTTCGGCATCGAAATGGTAACCGTTCCCATGACCGAAGACGGCCCCGACATGGACGCCGTCGAGGAACTGGTTGCCAACGATTCCGCTTTCAAGGGCATCTGGTGCGTTCCCAAGTACTCCAACCCCGGTGGCGTCACCTACTCCGACGAGGTTGTGCGCCGCTTGGCTTCCATGAAGTGCGCCGCTGAAGACTTCCGCATCTTCTGGGACAACGCCTATACCGTGCATCATCTGTACGCCGATGCTGCCCAGCAGGACCAGCTGCTCGACATTGCCGCCGCCTGCGTAGAGGCCGGCAACCCCAACCGCTACTTCAAGTTCGCCTCCACTTCCAAGGTAACCTTCCCCGGCGCCGGCGTTGCCGCCATGGCTGCCAGCCCTGAAAACGTTGCCGAGATCAAGAAGCGCATGGGCGTTCAGACCATCGGCCACGACAAGCTCAACCAGCTGCGTCACGTCCGCTTCCTGAAGGACGCCGACGGTATCGCCGCCCATATGGCCAAGCATGCCGCCATCATCCGCCCGAAGTTCGAGCTGGTGCTGAAGATGCTCGAAGAGGGCCTGGCGGAAACCGGCAGCTGCTCTTGGAGCAACCCGCGCGGCGGCTACTTCGTTTCGTTCAACGCCCCCGAGGGCACCGCGAAGCGCATCGTTTCCCTGGCGAAGGAAGCAGGCGTTACCATGACCGGCGCCGGCGCAACCTACCCTTACAAGAACGATCCGCAGGATTCCAACATCCGCATCGCCCCCACGCTTCCTCCGCTGAGCGAGCTGGAAAGCGCCCTGAAGGTGTTTGTCTGCTGCGTGAAGCTCGCAAC
>CAVDWN010000316.1:0-2017 GCA_963612535.1 Sphaerochaetaceae bacterium | reverse complement strand
GTCCTGGTTGGCCACATCGGCATCTGCGAGGGACGATAGCGCAATGCAGCGGCCCAGCCCCATCAACCGCACCGGGTTTTCCTTGTCGTAGTAGACGAATTGGTCGGTGAAGCCCTTCTGCAGCAGGCAGAATGCATCGACGATGTCGGTTTCCAGGGGAACCGTGCGGGAGTAGATCTTAGTCATGGGGCTCGCCCACATGCGCGCTCTTGGCCAAGTCCCACAGCTGCTGCAGCTGCGCCATGTCCAGTTCCTCTATGCGCTTGCCCTGCCCCCAGGCGGCACCTTCCATGAAGGCCCAGCGCTCGCGGAACTTGCGGCAGGTGGCGCGCAGGGCGGTTTCCGCATCGACATGTTCCTTGCGCGCAACGTTCACCAGGGAAAACAGCACATCGCCGAACTCAAGCTCCTTTTCGGCCTCGCTGCCGTTGGCGCAAGCCTGCTTGAACTCGGCAATCTCTTCTTCGACCTTCGCCCAAACGTCTTCGACGGAATCCCAATCGAAGCCCACGGCAACGGCCTTCTTGGATATCTTGTACGCCTGCAGAAGCGCCGGAAAGCCCACCGGCACGCTTTCGAGCAAGCCTTTCGGCTGGGCGGCCTGCGCATCTTCGGCGCTCTTCTCGGCCAGCTTCACGTTGTCCCAAATGCCCAGAACGTCTTCGGCGGAAGAGGCAGACTCGTTGCCGAAGATATGCGGATGGCGGCGGATCATCTTCTCGTTCACATCGCGGCACACATCGGCCACGGTGAACTCGCCGGCGTCGGCGGCGATCTGGCTTTGCAGCACCACCTGCAGAAGCACATCGCCCAGCTCTTCGCGCAGATGGGCAACGTCGCCCTGCTCGATGGCGTCTACGGCCTCGTAGGCCTCTTCTATCATGTTGCGGGAAATGGAGGCATGCGTTTGCTCGCGATCCCACGGGCAGCCGTCGGGAGCGCGCAGGGCGGCGATGGTGTCCACGAATGCCGCGAATTCCCCCTTCGCCTCCGATGCACATGAAATTCCCTGGGGGATACCCTCTGCGCCCGTTTGTGGGGACTCGCTCATCCGTATGCTCGCTTTCGCTTAGATCTTGTACATGAACTGGAACACGTCTTCACGCTGCAGGATTACCTGAACGCCCAGTTCGTCCGCTTCCTTCGCCAGGGCTTCCTGAACCTCGTTGAAGCCGGCGGTTTCGGTATCCAGGCGCACCAGCATGGTCATGCTGAAGATGTCGCCCAGGATGGTTTGGTTGATGTCGTCGATGCTGGCGCCCTTCTGGGAAAGAACCCCGGAAATGCCGGCAACGATGCCGCTACGGTCCTTACCCAAAACAGAGATAACGCAACGCATTGAAGCTTCCTTTCGCTCTTCTTCAGCACATGCCGGAAACCCGGCGCAGGCGCTAGCGGCCCACCAACAGCGACAGCGCCTCGGCGCGCGCCGCCGTATCGTCCTCGAATATACCACGCATGGCCTTCGTGAGCGTTTTCGCTCCCGGCTTCTTAACACCGCGCATGCTCATGCACAGATGCTCGGCCTCCATCACAACCGCCACGCCGCTGGGGTTCAGCTGCTGCACCAACGTATCGGCCACCTGCGAGGTAAGGCGCTCCTGCACCTGGGGGCGACGGGCGAACACTTCCACCAAGCGCGCAAGCTTGGAGATGCCGCAGATCTTGCCTTCCTTGGAGGGGATGTAGGCGATGTGCGCCTTGCCGAAGAACGGCACCAGGTGGTGTTCGCACATGGAATAGAACGGGATATCGTGCACGATGACCATCTCGTTGTGATGCTCGTCGAAGAGCGTCTCGAAATGGACGGCCGGGTCTTGATGCAGGCCGGCGAAGCATTCCTGGTACATACGCGCCACGCGAGCCGGCGTTTCCAGAAGCCCTTCGCGGTTGGGGTCTTCCCCAACGCCTTCCAAGATCAGGCGAACGCCCTGCTCGATCTTGTCCAAGTCCATTTCGTTGTCTGCCATCGTTGCCTTCCAGCCATTTGAAAACGTATCGCACCATTGTAGCGCTA
>CAVDWN010000315.1:0-2023 GCA_963612535.1 Sphaerochaetaceae bacterium | reverse complement strand
AAGGATCGCGCCAGCTGCATCTTCGAATGGGTGTACTTCGCCCGCCCCGACTCCGTGATGGACGGCCAGAGCGTCTACGTTTCGCGCCGCCAGATGGGCCGCATCCTTGCGCGCGAGGCGCCGGTGGAAGCCGACCTGGTGGTGGGCGTTCCCGACTCCGGCCTGCCTTCCGCCATGGGCTACGCCCTGGAAAGCGGCATCCCGTACGCCAACGGCATCGTGAAGAACCGCTACGTTGGCCGCACGTTCATCCAGCCCACCGATGAAATGCGCCAGCTGGGCATCCGCCTGAAGCTGAACCCGCTGCCTTCCGTTATCAAGGGGCAGCGCCTGGTGGTTATCGACGACTCCATCGTGCGCGGCAACACCTCGAAGAAGCTGGTGGACATGCTGCGCGATGCCGGCGCATCGGAAGTGCATCTGCGCATCGTTTCGCCCGAAACGCGTTGGCCCTGCTTCTACGGCATCGACACCGACACGCAAGACCAGCTCATCGCCGCGAACATGACCAACGCCCAGATGTGCGAGTTCATCGGCTGCGATTCGCTGGCCTTCATTTCCGTCGAGGGCCTGCATGAAGCCGTGAAGTGCGACCACCCCGGTTTCTGCGACGCCTGCTTCACGGGGCGCTACCCGGTGGATATTCCTGATACCATGAAAGCCAAGAGCTTCCTTCCCGAAGGCAAGGCGGTTCTAGACTAGCAACCAAGTGGGCCGAAGGGCTTGCTGCATTATGAGTAACGGCCCCGCGCGGGGCACCGATTCCAGGAGATGTTATGACTGATCGCGTTAAGGTCAACGCTTTGGACAACGACGGCACCAAATGGCCCAGCTGGACCACGCAGGGTGCGGCAACCACGTACGCCCAGGCCGGCGTAGACACGGCCGAAGGCGCCCGTGCGGTAGACGCCATCAAGGATGCGGTGCATCGCACCTACCGCGACGAGGTCCGCGGCGACATCGGCGGCTTCGGCGGCCTGTTCAGCATCGGCGTTGCCAAGAACATGGCCGACCCCATCCTGGTTTCCGGCACCGACGGCGTGGGCACCAAGATCCAGCTGGCAAAGCTCGCCGGCAAGCACGACACCGTGGGCATCGACCTGGTTGCCATGTGCGTGAACGACATCCTGGCAACGGGTGCCGAGCCTTTGTTCTTCCTGGACTACATCGCCATCGGCAAGCTGAAGAGCGAAGCGGTGGCCGAAATCGTCTCCGGCATCGCCGACGGCTGCCAGCTTAGCGGCGCTGCCCTTATCGGCGGCGAGATGGCCGAGCACCCCGGCGTCATGGACCCGCACGAGTACGACCTTTCCGGCTTCTGCGTGGGCGTGGTCGATCGCCCCGAGATGCTCGACCCGAACAAGGTGCAGGAAGGCGATGTGCTCATCGGCCTGGCATCTTCCGGCATCCATTCCAACGGCTACTCGCTGGTGCGCAAGGTGGTTACCGACGGCAAGACGCTCTACGAGCTGCGCATGCCGCAGGAATCGCTGGGTGGCAAGAGCGTGCTCGACGCGCTGCTGGAGCCCACGCGCATCTACGTGAAGCCTGTTCGCAAGGTGCTGCGCCAGCTTCCCGGCGCTGTTCGCTCGCTGGCCCACATCACCGGCGGCGGCATTACCGAGAACCTGAATCGCGCCCTGCCCGACAACATGGATGCCGAAGTGCACGTGGGCACCTGGGATATGCCGCCCATCATCCCGTTCGTGTGCCACGCCGCCCATTTGGACGAGCACGAGGCGCTGAAGACCTTCAACATGGGCCTTGGCATGGTGCTGGTTGTTGCCCCCAACAAGGTTGACGAGGTCATGGACATCTTGGAAGCCGAAGGCGAGGTTCCTTCCGTGGTGGGCCGCATCGTATCCGGTTCCGGCGAGGTTGCCTATGTAGACCAGGAAAAGCTCTTCGCTTCCCCCGAAAGCGACCAGGCAGCAGGGGAGTAGCGGCGCATGGCAAACCCGTTGAACATCGGCGTTCTTATCAGCGGCAGCGGCTCCAACCTGCAGTCGCTGATCGACCATAT
>CAVDWN010000314.1:0-2041 GCA_963612535.1 Sphaerochaetaceae bacterium | reverse complement strand
CATGAAGCAAGGGCCGTTCAAGTCAAAGCCTTCAGGAAACCGAAGCGCTATTCGGCGCTCAGCCGCGAACCTTACAGGTCGCGCTTGCGCAGGATGGTGAGCGCGCACGCAAAGCCGATTGCTATGCAAACCGCAGTTGGCACCAGCACGTGCGCATACCCCATGCCCTCAAGCACCAGCTCGCCATTGACAACCGCCGAGCTAAGGATGTTGACGGAGCTCACCGGCAGCCATTCCACAACGCTTGTCCAGGCCTGCGCGATATCGGGCAAGCCGCCAAGCGCCAGCGAGATGATGGTGGAGATAAGCCCGCCGCCAAGGGAAATACCCAAGATGTAGGCAATCACGTTGCTCTTCAGCACCCACAGCACCGACAGCGTAAGGCAAGAGCATCCCCAGCAAACAAGCGTGGTCAGAACAAGCCAAAGGATAATGGAAACCGCCCCGGTGCTCTGGGTGAAGCCACCGGCGATAAGCGCAACCAAAAGCGTGATAACCAGGCCGATAACCACGAAGGCGAAACTGACAACCAACGCCAGCACCAGCTTTTCGGTGAAGTAGGCCTTCTTGCCGCACGCGCTTACGACAGAGCGGTTGAATCCGGAACGCATATCACCCCAGCACAGGGTGGCAATGCGCAACGAGCACAGCAAGGGAAGCAAGCCCAACCACAGAAGCGATCCGGCAACCCCTAAAGGCGAAGCGAAACCCAACGATCCAACATCTTCCGAGCCGGCCATGTCGCTCATCATGTTCACCAGAAGGGGCATCACAACCACGTTAAGCAAGATGGCGGCGACAAGCACCACAAGGAACCAATGGGTATTGCTCGAAGGCCGCAGGATGCGGCGGAAATCAGCGCGAAGAAGCGATGTCATGACTACTTACCCCCTTGGTTAGACTGGCTCTGCGGCGCGGAAGCGGGGTTCTTTCCCATCAGCTCCAGGAAGAACTCCTCCACGTCGCGCTGGGTGCGCACCAGCTCGAGCACCTGCAGGTTCGCGTTGAACAAGGCAAGCGAAACCTTTTCCAGGTTCCCTTCTGCGCCGGGAACCAACAGCGCCCCATCTTCAGAGGTGGTAACGGTTGCCTGCGGAAGGGCAGCGGCAACCGCCTTGGCCGCGCCATCCATGTCGGTGCAGCGCACACGGATAAGGCCGGCGGCCATTTCGCTCATGCGCTCGGCGCCGAACTCGATGGCCATGGCGCCGGCGTTGATAACGCCGAAGCGCGTGGCGAAACGGTTCAACTGGTCCAACACATGGCTGGAAACCACGATGGTAAGGCCGCGTTCCTTGTTCAGGCGCTGCAGGGCCTGGCGCATTTCCTGCGTGGCGGCAGGGTCCAAGCCGTTGAACGGCTCGTCCAGAAGAAGGAGCTTCGGCTCGCCCACCAACGCCAGGGCAATGCCCAAGCGCTGCTTCATGCCCAGGGAAAAATAGCGGGCATGCTTGGAGCCCGTCTTGGAAAGGCCCACCAGGTTCAGCAGATCCTTGCACTTGGCGGGTGCATCGGCAACGCCAAGCGCCGTGGCCTTGTACATAAGGTTGTCGTAGGCGCTCATCTTCTCCAACAAGCCCGGAGCCTCGATAAGCGAGCCGATGCCCGTGGCCCCGTCGTAGCGGGAAAGATCGTGCCCAAGCACGGAAAGCTCGCCGGAGCTGGCCGAGATAAGCCCGCAGATCATCTTCATGGTGGTTGACTTGCCGGCGCCGTTGCGCCCGACGAACCCATAGATATCGCCTTCGCGCACATCCATGGAAAGGCCGTCGACAACGTTTACGCTGTTGTAGGTCTTCGTCAAGCCGCGCGCACAGATGGCGCTAGCTTGCTGGGACGTTGCCATATACCCTCCTATCAGTGACTTCATAAAACACATTCGATACTAGTCCATTTCCCAGACCCGATACGATGGCGCGCCAAGCAGGGGGTTGAAAAAGTAGTTGAAGCGGCAGGAAGTTCGGCGAGCGGCGCAGGAAACAGCCGAACGGCTGGTAATATAAGCAAGGTTATAACGCATTCAAAAATGAACCGACCTGCC
>CAVDWN010000313.1:0-2046 GCA_963612535.1 Sphaerochaetaceae bacterium | reverse complement strand
CTGTCTAGCAAAATTGATAGCTGTATCTAGCATTTTTGCTAGATACAGCTATCACCATTCACCAGCAGCGTACCTACCTCACAAATCCAACGCGCTTTTGGCGGCGGCTATGGGGTCGCCGTCGGGGTAGAACACGGGGTTCAGGCCGGAGCCTATTTCGGCGGGAATATCCTGCAGGTCCTTGATGCAGCCGAACGGCAGAAGGATGCGCTTGGCGCCGGCGTTGATGGCAACGCGCATCACGTCTTCCAAACTGCGCACCGCGTCCATGGACCCAGACACGCGCAGGATGCCGGGCACCGCCAGCGCAGGCATAACGGGGCGGTTGCACGCCGCCGAGCACAGGCCCACGAATTCCGCCAGCGAAACCTCGTCCGATGGCCCCTTGCCCTGCAAATCGTTGAAGAACAGCAGGTAATCCTTCGAGCCTATATGCATGCCCGGCACCACGCGCGAGCCCAGGTTCTCAAAGTTCTCGAACGCGGCTTCCAGCGTTTCGCGCACGCGCGGCGAGCCCACGCCCTCGTGTTTGAACTTGCACTCGCCCACCACGGCCTTGTTCTCCAGCTTGTACACCGCCATCTCGCCATCCTGGGAATGACCCACGGCGAAAACATGGCCCGGCATCAAAGGCGCATCGGGGATAAGCGTGTCGTCGCTCTGCTCGGGAACATGCACGATGCATACTTCCTGCGGGTTCTCCGCATCCAAATAGCCCAAGTTCACGTCGATGAACTCAACGCCCGCCATGATCTTCAGCTGCTCCTTCACGCGGCGGCGCCCCTCGATGGCGTACTCCAGCAGCCAACGCACATCTTCCTTGCCCATGTGCTCGTCGGGGAACAGCAGCTTCGCCAAACCGCTGAAGGTTTTACGCACAGCAATCTCGTCGCGCTTGTTGAAATCGCTGTTCAGGCGGAAGTACCGGTCAATCAAGTGCGTGAAATCCTTGCGGCGCATCTCGCGGCAGAACTCGGATAGGCAGTCGGTGATAAGCCCATAGCGGCCCGTAAGCAAATCGGAGCGCATCTTGGGAACCTCCCACCCCGGCAGGTAGCAATGGATGCGGTCGAAGAACGCGGAATCGTTGTTGAATTCCGGCGGGAACGGGTCGAACAGGTGCGTGGTTTTCAGCACGTTCTGCACCGAATCGTTTATGTTGCCCTCGAACACCATGGAGGCATCGGCGTTAATCTGGTCGCGGCCGCGGGCGTAGCTGCCGCTGGCCATGAAATCTTTCATGATCTGCACGGCGTTGGTGTCGCGGAAGCGCATGCCGGCAACCTCGTCGAACATGACGCAGTCCCAGTGCCCAACCAGGCCCACGCGGTCGGCGCGCTGGGAGTTCATGCGGCCGAACAGGTTGGCCGTGGTGGTCTGCCCGCCGGAAAGCAAAATGGCGTACGGCGAAACTTCCTTGTAGATGTGGCTCTTGCCCGTACCGCGCGGGCCCAGCTCGCACAGGTTGTAGTTGCGCTCGATAAGCGGAACCATGCGCTCGGCAAAGTGCAGGCGCTCGCGCTCGGTAAGCACGTCGGGCTCGTAGCCGGCAGAGCGCAGCACCGCCGCCAGCCATTCATCGCGCGTGAAGTTCCTGCGGCACTCGATCATCGCATCCAGGTCCAGGTTGGGCATCTGAATGGGCGTAAGGCTTACCACGCTGAACGGGGAATCTTCCGGGCCGCGCTTCTTGTTCACCTTCTTCACGCGCGGGGCCTCGTCACCGAACACATCCATGCCGAACTCGTCTTCTTCGTCCACCACGCGGCGATACTCGATGCGCATGATGCACCAGATGCCACCTTGCAGGATCTTGCTGTAGTTGCGCACGTATTCGGCGGGCATCACAAACGGCTCGATGGTGAGGTTGGCAAACGACGCCACGTAAATGTCCTTGTACTCGTCCAGCCGCGCGAACACCTTGTCGATGATGGTGTACTGCCCCAGCTCGCGAATCTTCGACTTGATGCGCTCCGATTCGTCGGGGCGCACATAGTTTTCGGTAAGGATCTTGCGAATGCGGTCCAACCCCTGGCTTACCGCATC
>CAVDWN010000312.1:0-2053 GCA_963612535.1 Sphaerochaetaceae bacterium | reverse complement strand
CAAAGCAATACAGCATTCGCGTTCAGCTGTTTTCGCCTGTCCGGCGTTTCAGCAAGGGGCGGGTGTCGCGCAGCCGGGGAGCAATCGCCGCGAGCCGCCCACAAGCAGAAAGAAGGCCCTGCGGCGAAACCGCAAGGCCTTCTTCGTTGGCATATGTCGGCTTCCCTTACGGAAGGATGAAGGAAAGCACGCCGGATTCCAGGAATACCAGGCAGCAGAGCACTGCCAGCATGCCGATGGACCACGGGATAACGCTCTTGAACAGGTTGCTCTCGTGCTCGCCGGTGGTAACCGCCGCGATGGCCAGCGACTGGGGGCTGATCATCTTGCCGATAACGCCGCCCATGGTGTTAGCCGCCAAGAACAGGTCGGGCGTAACGCCAGCCAGCGAGGCGTTCGACTGCGCGGCTTCGTACTGCAGGCTGGAGAACAGCGCGTTTGCAGAGGTGTCGGAGCCGGTAACCGCCGTGCCAACCCAGCCAAGCACCGGGGAAAGAACCGCGAACAGCGAGCCGGTATGCGCCAGGAACTGGCCGATGGAAATGGTCTGGCCCGAGAAGTTCATAACGTAGGCAAGGCCAAGGACGCACACGATGGTGAGCGAAGAGAAGCGCATGTTGTAGAACGTCACGCCCAGCTGCTTGAAGGAGCTGGCGATGGTGATGCGGTAGGTGCCCTTCTCGTTGAAGATCATGTACACCAGCGTGGTAAGGAACGCCGCGATGAACAGCATCGTGCCGGGGTTGGACAGCAGGTTCAGGTTGAACGTGGTGCCCGGGTCCTTGCCGGCAGCGGAAAGCAGGTTGCCTGCCAGGCCGGGGAACGGGATCTTGATGTCGGTGCTGGAAAGCAGCGTGGGGATGCCCAGCTTGCAGATTGCGAACACCACTACAACGATGATGTAGGGAACCAGCGCCATCCAAGCGCGGACGGGAGCCAGCTGGGTCTGGGAGCCTTCTGCGATGGGGGCCATGCCGAAGCGCTCGCGTGCCTCGTTGACGTTCTTGGGCTTCACGAAGCGCAGGAACACAACGCTCAGGCCAAGGGATACAAGCGCGGCAACAACGTCGGTGAGCTCGTAGGCGAAGTGGTTGGAGCACCACCACTGGGTGATGGCGAACGAAGCACCGATGAACAGCGCCTGAGCCCAGCAGTCGCGCAGGCCCTTCTTGCCGTCAAGGATAATCAGAACCAGCAGGGGAACGAACAGGGCGAACAGCGGTGCCTGGTAACCGGCGATGGCAGCTACATGCTGAGCAGTGGAAAGCGCAACCGAAGCATCGCCGCCGGCCACCATGTTGCCGGCCGTGGTGATGGGGGTTGCCGCTGCGCCGTAGGCAACCGGTGCGGTGTTGGCGATAAGAACCGCAAGTGCGGCCTTCTTCGGCTTAACGCCCAGGGCAAGGATCATCGTTGCCGTGATGGCGATGGGGGCGCCGAAGCCAGCAAGGGCTTCCAGCAGGCCGCCGAAGCAGAAGGCAACCAAGATGGCCTGGATGCGGATGTCGCCGCCGCCAACGATGTCGAAGAGCTTCTTCAAGTCTTCCGCGCGGCCGGAAACAACCGTTACCTCGTAGAACCATACCGCCATGATGATGATGAACACGATGGGGAACGCACCGTAGCACGCGCCCTGCACGGCGGAAAGGGCAGCCAGGTGAACCGGCATATGGAACGCGATGATCGCCACAAGGAGCGATACGAAAAGCGCAACGAACGCCGATACATGGGCTTTCGCCTTCACGCCCACGAGCATGATGAAGAATGCTGCGAGCGGGATACAGGCCACCAGCGCCGACAGGCCAAGGCTGCCAGCGACGGGATCGACCACTGCTTGGAACATAAGCTTCT
Organism: Sphaerochaetaceae bacterium; assembly: GCA_963612535.1. GTDB lineage: Bacteria > Actinomycetota > Coriobacteriia > Coriobacteriales > Eggerthellaceae > Anaerotardibacter. The sequence goes on along the minus strand of CAVDWN010000312.1, from coordinate 202 downwards.
CTCTTTCAGATAGGGTACAAACCGCTTTTCCAACGGGATAAATTGAACGGCACCCATACTAAAAGTTAGTTTTTCGCAACCCCTCGTTTTCCGCCCAGCGGGTGAATCTGGGGAACAAAGGGGGCGCGCCGGCCCATGCGAACACGTTCACTATTTCAGATGAACCGTTCGCCGGCAGACGTGCCTGGCGGATTGCCGGCCG
>CAVDWN010000311.1:0-2058 GCA_963612535.1 Sphaerochaetaceae bacterium | reverse complement strand
GCCAGGCTGTAGGCGCGCATTCCTTCCGCAATGCCCGGCACTTCCCTATCGCACACATCGCGCGTAGCCTCGGGCGTAACATCGCGCAGGCTCAACCCCGTGCCGCCGCAGGTGAGCACCACATCGGCCTTCACCTGGTCGGCGGCATGCACGATGGCGGCAGAGATGTCGGCGCGCTCATCGCGAACAAGCTCATAGCTGGCACATTCCCAACCCTGTTGCGCGATGCGCTCCTTCAGAAGCGCACCTGCCGTGTCGTTTCCCTCATCGCGCGTATCCGAGCAGGTGATTATCGCAAAGCGCAGCATGGCTAAAGCACCGTCCCCTCGGGAACGTCCAGCAGCACGCAATCGAGCAACGTGCCATCGGGAACAGGGTTTTGGCTAGTGCCCTCGGGCAGAATAGCCAGGCAGTTCGCCCGCTGGATGGTACTGAACAGCCCCGAGCTCTGGTTCTTCGCGGGTGCAACGGAAAGCGAGCCGTCTTCGTTTCGGGAAAGCACCGCGCGAAGGTAGATGCGGCGCGGATCCTTCTTCTTGCGGTTGCCCACCAAGCGCGCCTTCACCGTGGGGCGCTCGTATACCGCGAAGCCCTGCATCTTGCGCAGCGCCTGGCGCACCAGAACCTCGAAACCGCAGAAGGCCGCCGCCGGGTTGCCTGGCAGGCCGAACACCGGCGTGCCGTTTACCAGGCCGAACGTCTGGGCCTTGCCGGGACGCATGTTCACCAGCGTCATATGCAGCGTTCCCAAGCGCTCCACCACCGGCTTGATGAAGTCGTAGTCGCCGTTCGAGGCGCCGCCGGTGGTAACGATGAAGTCGTAATCCTGCGAGGCGTTCTGGACAACATGGGCAAGCTCGTCCAAATCGTCGGCCACGATGGGAAGGCAAGCGGGAATGCCGCCGGCCTCGGCAACGCAGGCTGCCATGGCATACGAATTGCTGTCGCGGATGCAGCCGGGAGCCAACGGCTCGGTGGGCGAAAGCAACTCGGAGCCGATGGCGATAACGGCAACGCGCGGACGGCGGTATACCGGCACCTCCACGATGCCGCAGCTTGCCAAGAAGCCCACGCCGGCGGCGCTCACTACCTCACCTGCATGTATGGCAACCTCACCAAGGGCAATCTCCTCGCCCTTCGAGCGGATGTTGTCGCCGCGCTTGGCAGGCTGGCTGAAGTTTACTGCGCTCCCCTGCCGGCCATCGCCTTCACCGTAATCCACGATCTCGTACTTCACCACCGCATCGGCAGCTGCGGGCACCGGGGCGCCGGTCATGATGCGCACCACCTGGCCCGGCTCGATGGGGCCGTTGTACACCGACCCTGCGGGAACCTCGGCGATAACCTGGCACATTACCGGGTTAGCCTCGCTTGCCTGCGCCAAGTCGGCCGTACGCACCGCGAAGCCGTCCATGGCCGCATGGTCGAACGGCGTGATGTCGCAATCGCTAACCAGGTCGGCGGCGGCAACGCGCCCCACTGCCTGAAGCAGCGGAACCGTTTCCACGTCCAGCTTCTTTATATGGGAAAGCAGGCACTCGCGCGCCTCTTCCACACCCATCATTTCCGTTGCAGCAGCCATTACAGCACCTCGTAATACGAATTCCCCGCGCAGCTGCGGCAGATCACCGCACCGCGCCCTGTTTTCACTTCACGCCCGTCGGTTATGTCCTCGCCGCACACCGCACAGGTAGCGTGGGCGTGGGGCTTGCCGGGCTCGTCGAATTCGGTGAAGTTGACCTTCACCTTCTGGATGTTGAACAGATCCTCGTCGCTGCGGGCGGCAAACCACGCCTTAACATCTTCGCCCTTCGGACACTTCGGGGCCACGTTCACCATGCGGATGGCCTCGCGCTTGTTCAGGTCGAAGAACGTTGCCGCCTGCTTGCCATAGTCCATCACCTTCATGCGGCGCTTGCCGGGATGGCAGTTCGTTACCACCATGATGGCGTCGGTAAGGCAGCGGTCGCATTCCACGTACACGATAAGGTCGCGGTAGGTATCGGCATCCTCGATGCCAAAATATTTCAACGCATAACGACCCATACGCACGCCGGT
>CAVDWN010000310.1:0-2058 GCA_963612535.1 Sphaerochaetaceae bacterium | reverse complement strand
GGGATGTCGATGCCGGCGGTAACCTCGCCGCCGATCTCGGACAGGCGCTGGGTTGCAGAGCCGATGAATTCCTTCAGCATGTCCTGATACTGCTCGCGAACCATTTCGCGGCTGGAGGAAAGCTCGTTGATGTGCTCGATAACCTTCTGCTTTTCGGTGTTGGCCTTTTCCAGGATGCGCATGCCCTCGTCTTCGGCGTTCTTGCGCGTCTGGTCGGCTTCGGCCTTGGCCTTCGCGGTGATCTCGTCGGCGGTGCGCTGGGCAACGATAAGTGCCTGTGCAATAGCGGTGTCGTCGCTCTTGCGGTCGCGCAGCTTGGCCTCCAGCTCGGCGATCTTGGCATCCTTTTCAGCCAGGACGGCAGGATCCACGGCAGGGGCAGCAGGCTCAAACGCTTCCTCTTCCTGGGGCGCAGCCGGGATAACCTCGGTACGGGAAGCAGATGCAGCCTCGGCAGCCTGAAGGCGCAGGCGGGCAATCTCGCTGTTCATCTCGTCGATCTCGGAGGCAACGCGCTCCAAGAACACGTCCACCTCGTCGACGTCGTAGCCGCGACGCTCGATCTTGAAGCTCTGGTTCTGGATATCGGCAGAAGTGATGGCCATGTGAAACTCCCCTTACAGACTTATTGATAGGCCGCGCTAGAACAGCACAGCCAAAAAAGAAACTATCAGTCGTACTCCGAACTGTAACACAAGCAGTGCCAGGATCGGGCTTATGTCCACCATTCCTCCAATAGGGGGAATGAAGCGTCTGAACAGGTCAAGGTACGGATCGCACACCTTGCCAAGGGCTTGGTAGACGTCGGTTACGATGCCGCCCGACATGGGTATCCACGACATCATCACGTAGACGAAGATAACCAGCGAATAGGCATCGGCAAGGGTGACCAAAAGCGAGAGAATCATCTGCTCACGTTCTCCTTACGAAACGATCGGGGCAGTAGCAGCTGCGGCGAAGCAGGTGCACCCGCAGCCGCGCAAACAAGGGCAGGGGCGGCGCTTACGCCTTCGTCACGCCCTGCTTGGCAAGGCTGTGGCTTTCCTCGAGCGTAAGCTCTTTGCCCTGGTAGATGGCGAAGTTCTTTTCGCCCACGCATTCCACCTTGGCATTCAGGGCCGAAGCCACGCCGAACGCGAAATCCAGCACGCGCATGCTAAGGGCCGCATCGGTGCCGCGCAGGGAAAGCACCACGATGTGCCCCGAGCGAACAGACTGGGCAACCGGGGAAACGTCCTCGTAGCTGGCGGGCTTCAGCACAACGACCTCGCGCGCAGAGCCCTTCGAAGCAGGCGCTGCAGCTTCGGCAGGTGCCGCAGAGGAAGACCCGGTAGAAGGCGTGAACAGCGAATCCAGCCCAGGCGTTGACGTTGCGGCGCCCGAGGTGCCAGCGGTGCGCTTGTACGGCGAAATGAAATCGCCGTAGCCAGCTGCGGGAGTGCTGAGCGATTCGGCAACCTGACTGGAGGAAGGCACGGAAGGCTCGCTTGCCGCTGGGCTTGGGCTTGGGGCGTAGGAGGGCATGGCACGGGTAGCGCCCGCATCGTAGACACCATAGGCGCTGGTGGTGGCGCGGATATCCCTGGAACTTACCAAGCTTGCCGAGCCGTAGCGCCTGGAGCTGCGCGAATGGGCACCGGTAGAACGGGTGGTGTACTCCAGGCGATCGTACGGATCAGCTGAATCGGAGCCACGGTTCTCGTATGCCCCAGAGCCGGCGGGCTCGTCGTAATCGTCGTAGTCGTCATAATAGGCGTCGTCATAGTAGGCATCGTCGTTACGACGGCTGTTGCCGCCCAGGCCGAAGCGGTCCTTCAGATCGCCGATGATGTTGCTGGCAGACATGGAGGGACGCGGGAAATCCATAGCGGTTATCCTCTTCCAATCGGTTCTTTCGCAAAAATAGGCGCCTATGCCTCTTCGAACTCATCGCTGAAGATGGCGCGCCCTATCCGTACAATCGTAGTGCCGTAGTGGATGGCAACCGGCCAATCTTCGGTCATTCCCATAGAAAGTGCAGACAAACGGACCGCGGAGCCCTCTTCGGCAAGCTGCGAG
>CAVDWN010000309.1:0-2059 GCA_963612535.1 Sphaerochaetaceae bacterium | reverse complement strand
CCTCTTTACGAAGAGAACGCCACCCTGTTTCCGCTGGGATACAGGGTGGCGTTCGTTGCATGGCTCCTATGGCGATATCTGCCGCATGGGTGCCACGATGTTCTGCTTCGATTTGTTGGGTGCCAACAGTGCCAGGCTTTGGCGCGAGGGCCTATGTGGAGGATAAAGAATGACCGAATACCGTCTGTGTGGTTTGTTGGGAGGTGTTTATGGTCCGGGAATAAGAGAATGATGGTAAATAGCTATTAAGCACGCTTGCCCGTTAAACAGACTGATAGGAGTATGTTATGCAGCCTATTAAGAGGACAGGTTTGATCTACGGCATAATCGCTGTATTGCTTTTTGCCTTAGCGACTATTTCGCTTTTTCCTAAAGCGGTTCTTGCTGAAGAGAAAATCGAGCTGACTCCGGAGCTAGCTGGGGTTATAGCCCAAGATTTCAGGGCTTCAATGAACGGCGAAGACGATATTCTTACTGCTGAGCCGATAAGGATGTTTGACGATTCTTGCCAGGCAATTGGGTACATTGTCGAGTATCGATCCCCTGATGGGGATCCAGAAGGCTATGTGGTTCTGGACAATAGCGACGAGAGCTTATTCTCTGAATGGTCATTCGACGAGGGGGCTCGCTCCCCAATCTCTTCCTCGTTCGATGAGGCTGTTGTCTGCTCGGTCAGCGGCGAGGGTCCTCTTGTAATCAAGTCAGCCCCCTTCTCTTATGTTGCTTCCGTCCCAGAGCGTGCGATGGCGCTAGACGAGAACGGAGAAGACGTTTCGTCGGAATATGGAATCCCTGAGGGATACAGTTCAACTCCCGATTCGCCGAACTGGAATGCGATATTCATCGATGGTTATAGCTCTAGCTACACCATGAATACCTTTAAAAATGCCGTAGATCAGTTTATTTGCTTTAGCGAAAGCGAAGCGGAATCTAGAACTGGGAAATATGGTTGCGCGGTTACGGCAATGCTGAATTGTGCGCCGCATTACGTCAGCTCTTTCAGTTGGAATAATTGGGCCGCTGATTACAATTCTCTTTGGAGTTTGTCGAATACGGTTGTCGACCATACTTCAGGAGGAATCACTTATGGTTCGACGCCAAACGATAAAATTGGATCCGGTTTTGCTTCGTATTGTGCGAATAAAGGCTCGACTGTCCGTTATTCAAATAGTGCAAATCCTACCTGGGATTTCTTTAAGACTGTTGTTGATAGGGGCGATTTGAGTATCTTCTGCGCAGGCATAAATATTAATGGCTCTAGATCGGGCCATGCTATGGCTGTTGAGGGCTATTCGATCCTCCGTCCTTCGAGTGGTGCGGGAGAGAACATCTATACTTTGTTCGTTGCAGACGGATGGGATCAGGGGCGCTTCGTTAATTTCTATTACACAAGATACACTGACACCTACGGTGTTGCGTTTAACGGGTAGAGATGTATCGCCTAGCCCGCATAGCTGCTCTGGTTCCACTTTCCTTTGCTGCTGTTTTTTTGATTGGTTGTGTTGAGTGCGTTTCCGATACTCAATCTAGCGATTCGAAAGAAGGGGTTGCGACAGTGGATGTGACGGATTTGCCCCATGAGTACTTGCCTGTTCTTGATTTGGATGCTCTTTCTAGAGAGACGTCCATGCCCGAAGGAGCAAGTGGTGGACTGATGACACATCAATGGAAAGTTGAAGGTGAAGTTACCGAATTAGACGAGAAGAATGACGTTGCCGTTCTTTCTGTAGATGTCGAAGACCCCTACTTTAGGTATTTGAACAATCCGGTTGCTTTTTCGGTTGATTGCAGACCAGAGATCATTGTTGGGGATAGGGTCCGGGTGACTTTTTTGCCTCCCGGTAGCGAAGAGACGATTATCCATCCAAGCGATTTAACGGTCCTTCAAACCTCCCAATAAACAGCAAAAGGGGCTTGCAAGTGTGAACTTGCAAGCCCCTAGCTTTTGAAATCCCTTACTCCTCTTCGGCTTTGGGCAGGAAGGGGCGGGAATTGTAGGCGGAAATGCCCACGGTGCCCGAGTTGTGCAGGAACGAGGATGCCTGCGGGGTGATGATGC
>CAVDWN010000308.1:0-2103 GCA_963612535.1 Sphaerochaetaceae bacterium | reverse complement strand
CCCAACGAAAGGAATGCGCATATGCTGAAGTTCTGCGAGGCGTTTCTGCGCCGCCGCAAGGCGGTAGCCATCGGGTTCATCCTGGTGGCCCTTGCGTGCGCGGCGTGCATTCCCCAGGTTAAGGTGAACTACTCCATGACCGACTACCTGCCCCAGGATGCAGATTCGGTGGTGGCTCTCGACGACATGAAGGATGCGTTCGGCAGCTCGCTTCCCAATGCCCGTGCCTACGTGGAGGGCATCGACCTTGCCACGGCCGACGCCCTTTCGCAGTCCTTGGCTGAAATCGACGGCGTGAACGAGGTGATGTGGCTGGGCACCGCGGTGGACACCCGCATCCCATCGGCCCTGCAAGACGCGGAAACCGTCGCCAACTGGAAAACCGAAGACGGCTACTTGTTCCAGGTGGCCATCGAATCGGGCAAGGGCAAGGAAGCGGTGCCCCTTATGCGCCAGGCGTGCGAGGAAACGGGCGCCACGCAGGTCTCGCTGGAAGGCGAGGCGGTTTCCACGGCATCGGCGCAGCAATCCACCGCCACCGAGGTGGCGCTCATCCTGGTGATGGGCGTGATCATCATCACGCTTATCCTGCTGCTAACCTCGCATTCCTGGTTCGAGCCGGTGATATTCCTTTCCGTAATCGGCGTGGCCATCGTGCTGAACATGGGCACGAACCTGGTAATGGGGCAGATCAGCTTCGTAAGCCAAATCTGCGGTGCAATCCTGCAGCTGGCGGTTTCGATGGACTACGCCATCGTGCTGCTGCACACGTTCCGCCGCTGCCAGCGCGAGTTCGCCGACCCTGAAGTTGCCATGGCCCACGCCATGAAGCGCGGCTTTTCGGTGGTGCTCTCCAGCGCGGCGGTAACGTTCTTCGGATTCCTCTCGCTCACGGTGATGCGCTTCGGCATCGGTGTGGACATGGGCATCGTGCTGGCAAAGGGCATCGTGTTCTCGTTCTTCACGGTTATGTTCCTTATGCCGTGCCTTATTCTGCTGAGCCTGCGCCTGCTCGACCGTACCAAGCACACCTACCTCATCCCGCCGTTCGACAAGTTCGCGAAGGTGTGCCAGAAGCTGATGGTGCCCATGGCGGTTGTGGTGGTGCTGGTGGCGGTGCCGGCGTTCTTGGCGGAGGGCCGCACCGACTTCCAGTACGGATCCGCCGACTTCAACACCCCGGAAAGCCAGCTTGGGCAGGAATCTTCGCACGTGAACGAGGCGTTCGGCCAGTCGCAGACCTGGGTGGTTATGGTGCCCGAAGGCCAGTGGACCAACGAGCAGGCGCTGCTGGATGCGCTGAAATCCACGCAACACGTAACCGGCGTTACCTCCTATATAACCGTTGCCGGCCGCGCATTGCCTACCGCGGTGGTGCCCGAGGCCACGCTTTCGCAGGTGGTGTCGAACGGCTGGTCGCGCTTGGTGGTAACGCTCGATGTTTCCGAAGGCTCCGACGCGGCCTTCCAGATGGTGGAAACGGTGCGCGATACCTGCCAGCAGTATTACGGCGACACGTATCGGCTGGTGGGCAACTCGGTTTCCACGTACGACCTGAAGCAGGTGTGCCACGAGGACTCGGGCAATGTGAAGCTGTTCAGCATGCTGGCGGTGGGTCTGGTGCTGGCCGTGATGTTCCGCAGCATCTCATTGCCGTTCCTTATCCTTATCGCCATCGAGGTTTCCATCTGGATGAACCTGGCTATTCCCTATTTCCTGGGCGAGCATCTGAACTACATCGGCTACCTGGTGATAGACGCGGTACAGCTTGGCGCGGCAGTGGACTACGCCATCATCTACGCCCGCGAGTACTTCGACCGGCGCCAGCAGTACCTGCCGGGCGAAGCGGCCCGTTCCGCCGTGAAGCACGCGGGCATCACCATCCTTACCTCGTCGGGCATCCTTATGTGCGCGGGCATTGCGGTGTGGCTCATCGCGTCGAACGGCGTAATCAGCCAGCTGGGCGTGCTGGTGGGACGCGGCGCCTTCTTCGCCATGCTGATGATGTTCGTGTTCCTGCCCTGGCTGTTCAAAACCTTCGACGGCGTTATCTGCCGCACCACAGGGGGATTGAAGGTGTGCCGCGAATGAGCAGGAACTTAC
>CAVDWN010000307.1:0-2131 GCA_963612535.1 Sphaerochaetaceae bacterium | reverse complement strand
CAGACCAAGCAAAGAATCGGAAGGCAGGATGGGCGCCGCATATGTTCCCTGGATCACTTCATCTGCATCAGTCTGACGTGACGTATAGCCCATATTGCCCATAAACCGTAAAACGGTCGTATCGCTTGTTGATAGATAAGAGCTAAGCGGCATATAGCCTAACGCCAAGCTATCGCCAGTTGGAACGCGAAGGCGCGTATGGTCCTGCAGATGCGAATACGTCTTATCCGCGCGCCAAAGCCCATAATCCAGCTCTTTAAGCTCCGAGAGACCTTGAGAGGCTTCCTTGACGTACTGGGAATACCCCCCCCGTACGAATCGTGGCAAACCACTTCGTCGATCGAAATGACCGAAAGTGCATTGACGCCCATATCCGCTGAAACAATCAGAACAAAAGCAATGGCGGCTGCTTTGCCGGTAAAACTGCACTTGTCTCCGTGACCGCACCGAGGCAATGCCTTCGCCTTGGACTTAACATCAGCCCCATCCAGCTTACGCCCAACAGCAGCATTAGCACGCCGGAACAACGCCCAAGTAGCAAGCAAAGCCAAGCAGGCGGCAACAAAGAAAGCAAAACAGACCGGCTTGCTGAAGAACGAAAAGCACCCCAGGACAAACTCGTTTTGGACTCTGCCCGCTTCGATAAGTTCACGGGCGTTTTCTAAGCCATAAGGGCCAAAACCACCCAAGGCCAAGCCAACAATACCCACCGCGAGAAGACACATCAACACCCGCAACGCCTCTTTACGGGCAGGTAGACCGCCATTCAAAGCATACGCGGCAGCAAATACAAGGAAGAACTCGGGGACAAAACCCCAACGGCAGTAGTAGTTGTTGCCATCCGTGAACCCCGTCCAAACTCTCTCGAGTGCAGAGAGGAACATGCATAGCAGCAGCATGAGCAGAATAGCAGCAAATGCCACCTTGTCGCGTTTGCCGATCTTGCGAGAAAACAGCAGCAGAAGCACCGCCGCCAACGTGACGGTTCCGCAAAATAGCTGCGGTTGCTGCCAGTTGAAGCTGAAATTGAGCGGCAGGACGGCAGTAAAGAAATCCCAAGGATAGCAGCGCCGCCACCCAGGAGATGCGCCCAATGAGTCGCCTTTCCCTGAAAGCAAGCCGTACACCGAGGGGGCAAGAACCACCGCCGTTGCCGCAGCAACAAGCAGCAGTACCAGCCCGAACTTGACCAGCTTGCGCACAAAAAAGCGCCAGGGGAACTTGCCGCCAGCGCTGTTCGCCTGCAGCCAGAATTCAAGCACGAAGGCAAACAGCGAAGCAATGACCATCATGTAGCCCGTATACCAGCAGCTCCAAATAGAAACCGCCAGGGCAATCACAAACAGCTTAAGGCGCCCTTCGGCAACGAATCGATACACACCCAACGCAACCAAGGGAATCAAGATTGGGGCATCGAGCCACATAACATTGGTGGCTTGAACGATGTTGTACTGGCACAAGGCATAGCAGATAGCCAGCGCCAACACCAGCGGCTGCCTGACATTGGGCAGCCTGTGCCGCACAAACACCGCAATGGTGATTCCGCACAATGCCGTGCGTAGCAGACGCACAAAGAAATAGAAGTCCTCGATATCACCCTGAGGAAAGAGCACCAGCAGCAAGTTCAACGGCGAGGCAACATAGTAGCTGTAGGTGGCAAACATATTGCCACCCAGCGACTTGCCCTGCGAATACAGCAGATTAGCATCGCCCAAAAGCACGTTCTGGAGCCAAGCCAATAGGTTGGCATATTGGTAGGCGATGTCGTAGTCTTCTCCCAAAAGGCGAGTATCGCCAAAAGGGTATTCGCCCACCAGCGCAAGGCAAGCAACCAAGATGCCAACTGGGAATAAAGCGCATGCGGCATAAAACGCAGCAGCCAGAACCACTTCGCCTCGCTTTTGCTCGCTAGACAATTCGCTCGTCTTTCCCATATCCCCTCTTCAACTCATTACAGCTTCCATAGGCGCCACGCCTGAATCGAGAACAGCAGTCCCGCATGGAGAGCAACGGATAACCGCCGCTACAGCTCAGCCCATGCCTTATTCGCCCAGGGCGAAATATAGATTGTCCCTTTTCAGATTGGGATTCGAGAACGGATCCCTTTCTTCAAAATACCTAGGCCACTTTT
>CAVDWN010000306.1:0-2133 GCA_963612535.1 Sphaerochaetaceae bacterium | reverse complement strand
AGCACGCCGAAGACGCCGGAAACGGCGAAGGCGGCATGGTAGCCGGCGATGCCGGGCAAGAGGGTTATGGCGAACACCATGAGCGCCGTTCCCAGCGCCGCGCACGCCTGACGCGCTGCGGTGGAAAACGATGAGCCATCGGTCATGATGGAATGCGGCAAGTCGGCCAAGCCCCACGAGGTAAGCGGCCCTATTAAGCAGGAAACGCCTGTGGCGCGCACGCCTTGCAAAACGATGATCAGCCAAAACGGTGTTGATTCGTCGATGAACGCCATGGAAACGGCACCCGCCGCCAGGCACACAGAGCCCACGGTTATCACCGGCCGCGCGCCGATACGGTCTACCAAGTACCCCGCCAACGGGTTCACCACCAACGCGGCAACCGTCCCGGGAAGCAGCGAAAGCCCTGCCTCCAGCGCCGTGCCGCCCCATTGCCCTTCCACGAACAGCGGCAGCACCAGCGTGATTCCCATATAGCACGCGAACAGGGTATTGCCCGCCCAGAAGCTCACGCGGAAACGCCACGACTCGAAGATACCAAGATGGATAAGCGGGGTATCGATGCGCTTCTGCCTAAGCAGGAACAGCGCCAAGAACAATGCGCCCACCAGCACGGGGCCCCAAACCAGCGGGCTGGCGAACTCGTAGCTGGAAGCATCGGTGAAGCCCAACAGCAGCCCGCCGAAGCCCAAGGCCGAGGCGATGAGCGAAAGCACATCGAGCCTCGCATTCGCATCCAAGCAGGGCTTGCGCTGGATGCACACGGCAGCAGCCACGATGAGGACCAGCGCACAGACGGCCAACGCCACGAAGAAGCTGCGCCAGCCGCCCCACCCTATCATCCAACCGCCGATGGTGGGTCCGATGTTGGGGGCAAAGCCCATGGCAATGCCCGAGATGCCCATAACGGTGGCGCGCCTATCGGGCGGGAACGAGGTCATGGTAACGCTGATCATCATGGGCATGGTGATGCCCGCGGAAACCGCCTGGAGCACGCGCCCGGCTATGAGCATAGGGAAACTCACGGCCAGCGAGTCCACCACTGCGCCCACGAACAGCAATGACAGCGCGCCCAGCACCAGGCTCTTCAGCCGGAAGCGGCGCATAAGGAAGGTGACCGCTGGAACGGTAATGCCCAGCACCAGCATATAGAGCGTGGTAACCCACTGCCCGAGCGCGGTTTCCACCCCGAAGTCGTCGGCGATGCCGGTGAACATGGCGTTCAGGGCCGTTTGGGAAAGGTTGCCCAAACACGAGCCCAAAATGACCACCGAGATAAGAAGGATGACGTGCTTCATGTCCGGCTGCCCGGTTTGTTGCTGGTTTTGTTGCATGGCACTCCTCCCTCTTCTTCAGCCTAGCAGCTTCGACACAACGACTCGCGAAACCAGCATCGGCGTGCCTTCGATTATCGCACCTATGCAGCGGCAGTGCCGCCGAGCCGCCGCCAAAGGCCAGCCGAATCGGCAAGGCCGCGCAGCCGGGCATCCAACGCCGCCGCCTACGCCAAGGTCCTTCGCGCTGCGCACTGGCGCCACGACCTCGGGGAAAACGCAGCCCCAGATTTCTCGCGCACCCGGCAATCCCGCTGCTTCCCACCCGCCTCCCAACAGGCCAGAAACATGCAGGTTCAGCGCTTTCCGCACACGTGCAGCCACGTGCGTGCCATACTTCAATGAACCACCGCTCTCCAGGAAGGCACCCATGACCGCACGCAAGGAAACGCCAAAGCTATCGCGAACCCATATCGTAGTGCTCAGCTGGGCCGCCGTTGCGATCATGGCTGGTGTGATCTTCTGGATGTCGGCCAACTCGGGCGAATCGGTGAACCACGGGCTGGGGGTGGTCTCGGCAATCAAAGGCGCACTGGCCTCAGGAGCATTCGCGCTGTTCGGTCATGATGTCGACGTTTCGCCCGTAGGCCACTTCACCGAGTACCTGATATTCGGCGCGCTGCTGTTCAACGCGCTGCGCCTTCATCTAGGGACAGGACGAGTGCTTACCCTTGTGCTTGCCGTGGTCATAGCCAGCGTCTACGGCATGACCGACGAATGGCACCAGTACTTCGTTCCCGACCGCAGCTGCGACCCGGCCGACTGGGCGGTAGACACCGTCGCCGCCCTTTGCGGCGCA
>CAVDWN010000305.1:0-2133 GCA_963612535.1 Sphaerochaetaceae bacterium | reverse complement strand
TCGAAGAAGCGCTCGGGGATGTCCTGCTCCACGATCTCGCCGCCGTCGAAGAACAGCACGCGGTCGGCCACGGCGCGGGCGAACTGCATTTCGTGGGTGACGATGATCATCGTCTTGCCCTCTTTCGCCAGGCCCAGGATAACGTCCAGCACTTCGCGCACCATTTCGGGGTCGAGCGCGGCCGTTACCTCATCCAACAGCAGCACCTCGGGCTCCATGGCCAGTGCGCGGGCGATGGCCACACGCTGCTTCTGGCCGCCGGAAAGCTCGCGCGGGTAGCTCTTTTCCTTCTCGCTCAGGCCCACGCGTTTCAACAGGGCGCGTGCTGCTTCCTCTGCTTCGGCCTTCGGCATCTTCTTCACCTTGATGGGCGCAAGGGTGATGTTGTCGATGACCGTCATGTGGGGGAACAGGTCGTAGCTCTGGAACACCATGCCCACCTTCTGGCGCAGCTCGGTAAGCTCTTTCTCGGAGCCGTTGACGTTCGTTCCGCCGATTTCAATGCTGCCGCCCTGGATGGGCTCAAGGGCGTTGATGCAGCGCAGGAAGGTGGATTTGCCGCAGCCGGACGGGCCGATTACCACGATTACCTCGCCGCGCTTCACGGTAAGGCTGATGTCTTTCAGCACCACGTTTTCGCCGTAGGCTTTCTTAAGGTGCTCGATGGAGAGCAGGGCGGTTTCGCTCATTGCCTAGTTCCATTTCTTCTCGAGGTGGGTTGCCAGCATGCTGATGGGCCAGCAGATGATGAAGTACAGCAACATGATGGTGCCGTAGATGCCGAAAACGGCGTTTGGCGAGGTCATGCGGTTGGCCTCGATGATCTGCTGGCCAACCTTCATCATCTCGATGACGCCGATCATCAGAAGCAGGCTGGTGGTTTTGATCATGCGGGTGATGAGGTTGATCGAAGACGGCACCAGGCGCCGGATGGCCTGCGGGATGATGACGTGGCGGTAGATCTGCGCCTTCGACAGCCCCAGCGCTTCGGCGCTTTCGTACTGCTGCTTGGGGATGCTGGTAAGGGCGCCGCGAACCAGGTCGCCCATTTCGCCGGTTCCCCAGAACACGAACACGATGACCGACGAAAGCTCGGCCGAGATGTTGATGCCCATAACGCGGGTGGCGCCGAAGAACACGATGTAGAGCAGCACCAGCTGCGGCATGATGCGCACGATTTCCAGGTACAGGCGGGAAATAACGCGGGCAACGGGGTTCTTCCACGTCATGAAGATGCCGAAGAGCATGCCCAGGATGATGCTGAGCACCACCGATATGGCGCTGATCTGGACTGCGACCCACAGGCCCTGCAAGAGGCGCGCGGCGTTCGAGCCCATGAACAGGACATCAAGCCCCAAAGCTTCCATGGCGCAACCTCCTTTCAAGGTACGTTCCCAAAACGGAAACCGGCACCAGGATGATGAGGTAGAACAGCACCAGCATCACCAGGCACTCGGTGGTTTTGTAGTACAGGCCCATGAGGTCTTTCGTGACGAACATGAGATCCATAAGGCTGATGGCGGAAAACACGCTGGTTTCCTTCAGCAGGAAGATGACGTTGGCCACAAACGAGGGGAAGCTGAGCGAAACCGCCTGCGGCAGCACCACGTAGCGCATGGCCTGCAGCTTGGAAAGGCCCAGGCTGATGGCGCTTTCGCGCTGGATGGGCTCCACGTTTTCCAGCCCGGCGCGGAACGATTCGGCCATATAGGCGCCGCCGTGCAGGGCAAGGCCCAGCATGCCGCAGACCTCGGGCGTGATGGAGATGCCCATGCGGGGCAGGCCGAAGTAGAAGAAGAACAGCTGGATGAGCAACGGGGTGTTGCGGAACAGCTCTATGTACACGCGGCAGAGTTGGCGGAGCACCGGTATGCGGAAGTGCACGATCATGGCCACGACAAGGCCGATGACGATGGATCCGGCGATGCCGATCCACCCGATGCTCAACGTCAGCAGCGCCGCGTCCTCGTACAGAGGAAGGTATTGCGCCATGGCGTCGAAGTTCAACGCAAGTCCTTTCTATAAAACCTATCTGATTAGTAGGATTAAGGCGGATTTTAGAACGATGACAGGGGAAGTCAAGCGTTTCACAAATCCTGTCTATTCTATAGGTTTCCCGGTGTTGCGGGTGCG
>CAVDWN010000304.1:0-2135 GCA_963612535.1 Sphaerochaetaceae bacterium | reverse complement strand
TTTTCATCGCAAGCGCGGCGCATCACCGCGCTTGCGATTTTGTCTATGCCGATGCCAGTCCGTTCCGATTCGGCTTCAAGCCACTTATAGCTTCCCGCATCGACCAAGAACGAAAGCCGCCGCGACTCTGGCGAATCCGCGTTGCCGGACCGCTCGGAGCTGTCGATATTCGGATTGAAAGCCGTTTTGGACATAAGATCTACCTCTCCTGGCCAAGCGCATGCATCCACGCAAGCTAACGATCCAGCTACCCTGATTCCCGTTTCAAGGATGGTGGCAACAAAACCAGAGGTGTCCTGCAGGGAGCGCACAACCACCTGGATACGATCGTCGATCTCGAAAGCATCGAGGTAAAGGGGGCGTATCTTCTCCCACAATTCGCCGGGAGTCGCATCGTCAGGGTAGCGCTCCACCAACACCGCAACATCGATATCCGAAGACGCTCTGGCGCAACCCTTTGCGTAAGAGCCGAACAGCAGCACCATAGCGTCAGGAAATTGCTTTAGCGCATACGGCGCGAACCTGCGGACAATATCAAGCGCCTCTTCAAGGGTTGCCACACTCGGATCTTCACTCATTACCTTCCCCATCCTCCCCGGAACAAGCGAGTTCCATTAGGGCTTGCACAGGCAAACCGGTTCTTCTTCCAGCAATCCGTTTGTTGCTATTTGGCTGTGGTTTTTATGTTTATAAATCTGATGCTAGCCGAAATAAAACCTTGGATCAAGGATGATTTCTGCGTATTTCCATGGATGCCGTAAGATGAGATAAGACTCATGCTTTGGCTAAATTTCTAACCATAGAATGAGTTACACCCAGTAAAAGGAAACGAAGCAGGAGGGGCGTTGACATGAGGAAGAAGGTCGGGCCAGAGCTTGATTTCGCGCTGCTGCAGATCCTGGAGCAATACTCCAGCAATGATCGGCCGCTCAAAATCTCCCAACTGCAAAGAAGATGCGAGGAAAGCTACGGGATAAGCGTCAGCAAGGACGTGATACGGAACAGGCTCGACTCGCTTACCGAATGGATAAGCGAGTTTGAGGCGCAAGGGCAGCGCGTGCTCCAGCCCAATATGGAGGTCGCCATCAGGAAGGTGGCAATGGGGCAGTCATTCGGCTACTACGCCGACGCCCGCCGCCACGTTTCGGGCGCAAGCAAGTCATCCCCTAGGTCCACGAAATACGAGTACTGTCTTGTGTCCCTAGACGACTACACGTTCAAGGAGGTATCCCCGCAAACGGGCAGGGCGCTTGCAAAGCTATTCGGGATGTCCGAGGGCAGCGATTTAAGGCTGACAGAGAACAAGTCCGAAATCGGAATGCCCGACCTGTCCGAAAACCTAGCCGTCCTTCAAGCAGCGATCGACTACAACCTCCCCGTCGATGCGAAGGTCGAGCACTGGCATATCGAGGGAAGGAACAGCGGCAACGGCGAAGAGGGGCCGCGCACGGCCTCGATCACCGCCAAGATCTACCAGCGACGCGGCAACCAAAAGATCCAACACCAATGGCCTTACGCCCTGAAGTACAGCGAGGGCTACTACTACGTCATCTTCAATGCGCTGAATCGCGCCAAGAAGAAATCGCTGGAAGACTTCGACAGCATGCCGCTGAACGACGATTTCCGAATCGTGCGAGTAGACCGCCTTCGCGACATCCAATTGAGCGACGTGGAGGAAACCGACGGCGCAAGCGAGAGCAAGAGCAGGCACCGGCCCAAGTTCAACGGGACAAAAAGGCCTACGAAGAAACTGCTCGACCGCTTCCTGGAGGGCTCCATCTACGGCATGGGGCATTCACGCGGCCCTCAAGAAGTCGCCCTGCGCGCAAAGGGCAAGGGGCTCGAGTTCGCCCTTGAGACGTTCCATGAATTCGAGGGCTTTTCCGTGGCGAAAGAGCATGGGGACGTCGTTCTCGATGAAAGAGACGCGAAAGAGCGCGAGCTGAAGGGAAAAAGCAACGCTCGCCACAAAGACGGCGATTGGTACACCCTGCGCTTCAAGGCGCATCCGAAAGGCGTAGCCCTTTGGGCCACCAAGTACATCGATTCGATCGAGGTCGTAGAGCCGGCATGGGCGCGGAAAATCGTCGTCGACGCCATCCGGAACAACGTTTACGGCGTATCGCCGAAGGGCG
>CAVDWN010000303.1:0-2137 GCA_963612535.1 Sphaerochaetaceae bacterium | reverse complement strand
GGGTTGGGTTATGTGGCCATTGGCAAGGCCTCAGTAGAACCAACCCTTCTTCGGCGCTGCGGCTGGCGCGGTAGGAACGTCGGCGGCAGCGACCGCGGCTGGGTTATCGGCAACGACGCCATCGGCCTGCTGCGTTTCTTTCCCAGGCTCCTGCCAAATGTCGTAGACCTTCTTCTTGCCGTGCGAGCGACCCCATAGGAACAGCGCCACGATGCAGATGGCGTTCACCGCAACGGCCAGCAGCGTGCCCTCAACGCCGAACGCCACATCGTAGGCAAAGCCGTTCGTCTGTGCCCCCGAAAGCACGAAGAACGAGTAGCTCGACTCTGCGCCGCTGTTGGGCAGGCCGAACAGGATGTTCTGCGTGAAATTCCATGCAGTGTGCGCACCCATGGCCATCCATATGCTGTCAAAATAGCGCACCATCAGCGCGTAAAGCACGCCAACAAGGAAGATGTCTATCAGCGCCAGCAGCGTTACGCCGCTGTTCAGGGCATGGCCCAGTGAGAAGATAACCGCCGAGCCCGCAACGGCCACGGCGGTACCGTACGTGCGGTTCAGGCGCTGGTACACAAACCCGCGGCAGACCAGCTCCTCAGTCGATGCTTGAATGAAGATGAAGAACAGGAAGGCCAGCAGCCCCACGACGGAGAACTGCGAGAACTCGATATTGATGTTCCCTGCCAGCACTGCGCCTAGCACGCACACGGCGTTCATCGCGAAGCCGATAGCCAGGCCGGCCGCAAGCATCCCCATGCGGTTGCCCGAGGGGCCTGTCCAAAACGCCCTCAGATAGTGCCGCCAGGGCTTTATCACCAGCAGGGCCAGCAGGAAGCCCAGCATGATGCCCGTGAACATCGCGTACTCGTTCAGCAGATCGACGCCTCCGGTCCCCAGGCACGGCTCGAACAGGAAGCGGAGCGCAGCCGAGAGGGGGAACATCAGCAGCACGCCGAAGATCCCGCCCACGATCGTGAACAGGAGCTCGCTCAGGGCCCAGGTTGAAACGAAGCCGCACAGCAGGTAGGTCTTCGCCCCCTTGCCTCCGATCCTGCCCTTGCTGTCGCTGTCGGCCTTCTGACCGCCTTGCTGCGAATCGTCCATGTTGTCTCCTTCGATGCTAAATGACTTCTTGATGCGAATGATGCCGTTGGGCAGGTGCCCCTTCGCCGCGATCGCCGCGGCGGCCTGCTGGGCTGCTAGCTCTTCCTGCGTTTGCGTACGTCCATCACCATGACCACGGCCACAGGGAGGAACAGGAACACGGTGCCCACGAGGCCCGCGATGCCGCTTATCGCCCCAGTGGTCCAGAACAGCGAACCGCTCTCTACGGCCGTTCCCGCCTGGCAGAACAGGGCTATCAGCACGAAGTTGTTGGCCCAGTGGATGGCACAGCCGGCAAGGGGGCTGCGGTACACGACGTCGGCCACGTACATGCCCACGGCTGGGATCAGGTAGCTCACAAGCATGGCCGCCGATGTCAGCGCATCGCCCTGCGCCCTCATCTCGGGGTTGCTGGCGTGCATCAGCATAAAAATGGCGCAGCTCGCCACGCCCCAAGCGACGAGCTTTGCGGAGGGCTCAAGCCCGTTGCCGCCGCCGGCGCGCAGGAACGGGCAGCGGAACAGAATCTCCTCAGAGGTGGTCTGCATCCAGAGCAGGCCCAGGCACAGCACGATGTTAACGACGATGGGCACGACCCCGATGCTGTTCAGCTGCGTCGTAGCGGTCGGGTCCGGGAACAGGATGCTGACAGATGCCGCCTGCAGAACCAGACCGACCACCGTTGCGGCCACCATCTTGGCACAAAGGCGCTTGTCGAAGGGCTTGCCCGCGCCCAGCACCAGATCTCGTACCGACGTCCTGCAGATCTTGCTCGAAAGGAGCGCCAGCAGGACGAAGGTGAGGGCGAAGCCCAGAAGCGGGCAGAGGGTACCGGGAAGCCAGCTCCATGCCCCGTCCATCGTCCAGAGATCCTTGACGTACTGGAGCAGGCCTTGGGCGCAAGACATGGCCACCAGGCCGGCGAAGAAGAAGCCTATCCAGCGCCCAGTTGGCGCCTCGTTCGGTGCCCAACTGGGCTTTTCGGCGGTCTTCTTTTCTGACATGGGGGCTCCTTTCGTTTATTTCAAACCGA
>CAVDWN010000302.1:0-2147 GCA_963612535.1 Sphaerochaetaceae bacterium | reverse complement strand
AACCCCGGGGATGGCCAAGATCATGATGGCCACCAGCGAGGTGCCGGAGGCGTGACGCATCATGATGCCCAGCACCGAAATGAACAGCGGAACCATAAGGAAGCCGCCGCCAACGCCCACATAGCCCGAGGCGAGCCCCGCAACAAGGCCGATGGCTATAGCCTGGAAAAGCTTCTTGCGCGTGAACACGAACGCGTCGGCGCCTGCGGCCTCCTGGGATTCAGCGGCCTTCTGCGCGGCCTTCTGGGCATCGACGCCCAGCACCTTGCCGCCTTCTGCCGCCTGCACCTTGGGGATGCGGGCAGCCTTCTTGAACATCTTGTAAGAGGAAAAGCCGATGATGATCGCCGCCGCTAGCATAACCAGCCACGCCGGCGAGATGTTGGCAAGGTACACGCCTATGGGGCTGGTAACGGCACCGGCGAGCCCGGCAGCCACACCCACCTTGGGGATGCAGGTCTTGTTCTTGATGTGCGTCACGAACCCCACCAGCGAAGTGGGGATGATGGTGAACAGCGAGGTAGCCGTGGAAGCGAACGCCGAAAGGCCGAAGCCCAGGCGGAAGATGGGAACCATCAACGTGCCGCCGCCGATGCCTAAAAGGCCCGACAGCATTCCCACAACGATGCCGACCAGCGCGGTGGCTATAAACGTTTCCATACGGCCCTTCTTGCCCTATTCCTCGTCGATGTTCAGCCTTATCTCTCCGGTAAGGCCAGGATCGAAGTTAGCAGCACCCCAGTTGCCTGACACGGGAACATCGCCAGCGGAAGCATCTTCGGCGGGGGCGGGGCTCGGCGCGGCTTCCACCACCACGGCCTTGCCGGCCTGACGGGCAATGGCCGCCTGCACCAGCGCGGCGCGCAGCCCGCCGTCCGATTCCATGCGCGCCATGATCTCGGCCCAGGTGTACTGGAACTCGAAGTACTTCATGCAATGCTCTTGGGCGTACTCGGTTGCCTGGTTGGCGGCCGCCTTCGCGCCTTCGCGGTACTTGCGCTTGTCGGGGCGCACCAGCGAGCGCAAGAACGCCGTGCGCTTGATGCGCTTGGTGATGCCCGGCTCCAAGAACGGCCCCGGGTAGGGCATAAGCGAAGAGGGCTTTATCTGCAGCAGGTCTATCTGCGCGCGGCTGAACTCGATCTTGTAGTACTCGTACACCCAACGGTAGATATCGCGGTAGAAGCGATGGCCCTCGCCCTTGTCGCGCGGGGGAAGGTGCGTGAGCGACCACTGGTTGTCGAACCAGATGTCGGAGCCGTACATGCGCAGGTCAAGCAGGTAATCCATGTCTTCGCCGCGCTTGATCCACGGGTCGAAGCTCAGGCGGCGGTACGTTTCGCGGTGCAGGGCCAAGCAGCCGCCGCACACATGGTTGGAGCGCGAAAGGCGCGGGCCCGCCATGGCCTTGGTTATCCAGTTGTTGAAGGCGCGGCCCTGCTGCCAGAAGTGGTTGTACCAGCGCTTCTGGCTCTTGGAAAGGTACGTGCCCTCGTCGTTGAAGTAGAAGCCCGACTTGGCAAGGATGGGAATGCCCTTCTTGGTGAGCTTGCCCAGGCCGTACATGGCCTTTTCCAGGAAGGCCTCGTCGTCTATGACCTCGTCGTCGTCCACGAACACCACGGAATCGAAGCCCAAGACCTGCGCAAGCACCAGCCCCAGGTTGCGGATGGAAGAACAGCCCTCCAGGCCGATGGCATGGCTCTGGTCGCCGAAGCCCAGCTGCTCCAGGCGCTGCTGCACGATTTGGGCTTCCGCCCTGCCCACCACCAGGGTATGCATGTGGGGGAACTTGCCCGCGATTTCCTGAACCTGGGCTGCGGCCTGGTCTTCCACCTGGGCGCCACCCTCGGCGGCAACCAGAAGGACAACCTGCCCCAACCCCCGCACATGCGAAAGGGAATCGAGGCAACGCGCCAAGGTCCCCGTCATGTTCAGCGGGGTGGGATGGTCGTACAGATCGGAAGGCACCCCGCGCTTGCGCGTGGGCTCCGTGAAGAACGTAGGAATGATAACGGCCGGATTCATTTGGTCCCCCTAACTGTGCGCCCAACGCAAATAAGGACGCAGAAGGATTGTACCCTACCGGCCGCAGCGGCCCTTGCGCCTGCACATCGAGCCAGCATAGGCGCAGATGAAAGGGCTGT
>CAVDWN010000301.1:0-2152 GCA_963612535.1 Sphaerochaetaceae bacterium | reverse complement strand
AGGCCGGGCATGGCAAGCCCCGCCGCGATGAACGATCCGTCCTGGTCCATCACCTGGCCGTTTTCCACCTTCACGTTCTTGGCGTGCTCTGCATCGAACGAGACCAGCGAAGCCATGGCGTAGGGCTGCTTCACCGAATGGGTGCTGCCCCCGGCGCTAACCGTGCCCGAGGTGTTGTTGCGGTAGTTGATGGCAACTTCCAGGTGGCCGGTTACGTTGCTCAGCGTTGCCGGGTCTACCTCGTCGCCGTCGAGCTTGTAGGTGTACTCGATGCTGAAGGGCAGCTCTTCGTTGGTGATGCCGGAGTAATGCACGTCCTGGCCATTTGCCTGCCAGGTAAGCTTCTCGCCTTCTTGGGTGAAGGTGATGGCCTTGTCGTCTGCGGTTATCTGCTGCAGCGTTGATACGTCGTCGATCACATCCAGCCCGCTGGGGTTCTTCAGCCATTCGTCTACGGCAACGGCCGTGGTACTGCCCGAAAAGGTGGTGGTAACGGAAACGGTTTCCGCCTTTTCGTAGGTAGATCCATGCGCGGTGATGGATTCCTGCTGGGGTTCTTCGGTAGTTTGGACCTGCGCGGCAGGTTGCGCCGTGCTTTGCTCGGTGTCGGCGCTGCAGCCGGAAAGGGCGGCGGCGGAAAGGGCGCAGCAGGCGGCCAAGGCGCAGGCGCCGGCGGCGCGGGGTATAAGGTGCTCGGTATTCATGACGGGCCTTTCTCTGTGGCACGTGAATTCGTTTCCTTGATTGTATCGAGAAAAGTTATCCATGTGAAACTCTTGTTACGGTTTGCGGTGATGCGGCTAGTGGGAGACACGGTCCGCAGGCAGCTTCGCGGCTGTGAGTTTTGCGGATATCGGCTTCCGGCGGAATTGCGGAATGCTAGGCTGCGCTTCCGGGCGTTAACCGCGCAGGCGCTGATCCGCCGTGCCGCCGCTCCCTGCGCTAGCTTCCTTATGCGCTGCAAACTGGGCAACCGCGGCAGCGGCAACGAGCGCTGCGATTCCCACTACGCCGAAGGCGAGCAGCGGGTGCACCTCGGCGCTGCCGGGCATATGCCCCAGGTACACGATGGTTCGCACTCCGTTGCCGATGTGCGCCTGCGGCGCCCAGGGGTATACCCAGTCGGCCCATAGCTGCGGCAGCATCTCGGGCGAAAGCATGGCGCAGCTCATGCCCAGCGCGAACGTCCCCACGGCAACCAAGGCGCCAAGGGGAAAGCACAGGCAGCACAGTGCAACGAAGCACAGCATGCAGCAGGCGCAGGCCAGCCAAAGGAACAGGTACAGGTCAAGCGCGGGCAGCGTCATGCCGCCGGCCACGGTATCGACGAACTGCGCCAACCCCGCTATCACCGCCGAAAACACCGCAACCAGCCCAACAAGCGCCAGTGCGGCAAGGAAGGGGTTCTTCTTCCGAAGCCCGGTAACGTCGTTCTTCCAGAACAGCAGGGCAAGCAGGATGGAGCTGATCATGGTCATGATGAACAGCGGCATCACCATCATCTGAACAGCCATGGTAGAGCTCATGGATCCGCCGCCCACATCGGCGTCGTTCACCACTTCGACGTTGCAGGCCACGCCCGCTTGCAGCATGGCGTTTTGGATGGTGCTTTGCAGGCTGCTTGCCAGCTGGGGGTTCTTGCCCTTGTTCAGGTACACGGTTATCTGGGGCGCATTGCCCAGCCCAACCGCGCTGCTTGCCTGCTGGCTGGTGAAGTTCGCGGGGATAACGATGCCGCCGTACAGCTCGTTGCCGTCGAAGGCGGCGGAAAGCTCTTCTTCGCTTCCCAGCTGCGTCCAGCTTATGGCATCCGCCATGCTGGAGCTGGCGGAATCGCTGGAGCCCTCTTCGCCCGACTCGCTTGAGCCGCCGATGCTGCCAAGCGAGGATTCCCC
Organism: Sphaerochaetaceae bacterium; assembly: GCA_963612535.1. Taxonomy (GTDB): domain Bacteria; phylum Actinomycetota; class Coriobacteriia; order Coriobacteriales; family Eggerthellaceae; genus Anaerotardibacter. Next base: position 257 of record CAVDWN010000301.1, on the reverse strand, counting down.
GGCCACGAGCTTTTCGGCAAGGGTCTGCCCAACGTTGGCGTTGCCGGCAACGGTAACCGCGCCTTTGTCCAGGTTCACGATGGCGAAGGGCACGTTGTGCGGCTCGGCCCGCAGCATGGGCCCCACGGCGATGCTGAGGATGCAGCACAACCCAAGCGCCATAACCAAGGGGACGGCCAGCGCCTTCTTCCCAAGTTTGTCGAACATGTTGCTCCTTTGCTCGGGGTTTTCCTTGACGCTGCTATGGTAATTAGGCA
>CAVDWN010000300.1:0-2160 GCA_963612535.1 Sphaerochaetaceae bacterium | reverse complement strand
GCGAGAAGCCGGTCGCGCATCACGTAGCCCCTGCATTCGCGTATCGCGTCGGCGATGCGCTGGGAGCGTATTCCCTCGTAGAGGGCGATGGCGAATGGAGCCATTCACCTTGTCGGGATTGCCCGTTGTTGAATTCTTGCCTAAAATTGAAGAGCATTACGAAAATAGTCGTAATGGTGAGGTTTATCGTGACCACTCTTCGAAGAATGTTCACGAAATCGCCATCTGCTGGATTGTTGGTGCAGATGCACCAGGCAATTGATGCTAGCATGGCTAGACCTTCGACTGATGTGGTTATTGTACCGCAGAGGTCGATTGCTTATTGCGGCTGCCGTATTCACGGCACGGTCGGGGCTTTCCCGACGCATATGTTGACAAGCCGGCCTTAGTAAGGGATGCCGCACCAAGTAAAACGGCCGGCTTGTCGGGCAGGTTGCCAGCATGGATGATTTGATCTTAGGCATAAAGGGTCACGATAGGTGTCGGACATATGCCCATTTCGATAGACGCGTCTCGCTAGATCAGTGCGCAGATAAGGTTACAAATCCAGAGTACGTTTCCAAGCATTCGTTCTTTCCTCTGATAGAGAACGATCAGCGGCGCATGAAGAAGGACGAGTGCGGCAACATTATCAAGCGTCCGAGGCCAATTAGGTACGCGGCGCACTTCGACTCGTGCATTTACCGCTACTATTCGGCGCAGCTGAACCTTCGCTATAACGAGCGGGCGGAGCGATGCGGTTTCGATGCTTCGGCTATTGCCTACAGGAACAACCACCTGGGCATGTCGAACATACAGTACGCCTCACGCGCATTCGACTACATCCGGAGGGCGGGGAAGTGCTGGGTGCTCACGAGTGATTTTTCTGATTTCTTTGAGTCCCTCGAGCACCGTTACCTCAAGAAACAGCTGCGTACGTTCTTTCCCGATGGGATACCGGCGGACTACTATCGCGTATTCAAGGCTGCGACGCGGTATTCGGTAGTTGATATACGCCATCTACTTAAATGGCATGGGCTACCTTATTCGAGAACCGGAGTTGCCCGGCTGAACAGGAAATTCACCGTTATCCCTCAAGAAGAGTTCAAGGACTTCGTCAAGAAGCATGTAGAAAAACCCTGGGAGAGCGGTGGTCATATAGGCAAGGGGGTACCTCAAGGACTGCCCGTAAGTGGCGTTTTGGCAAATATCTACATGATGGGGTTCGACGAAAAGATGGCCGGGCTCGCCCGCGAGCACGGCGCACTCTATATGCGCTACTCAGATGATCTGATTGTTGCATGCGCCTCTAAGGATGGCTATGGGCTTCTCGTTGAGGAGGCAGCGAAGCTGCGCAGCGATATTCCCGGGCTTGATATTCAAAAAAACAAAACAGCCGAGTATTCCTTTTCCGGCGGAGGAGTGATTCGATGCGGCGGCCTGCTAGACTGCGTTGTTGAAGCTGATCGTGGCAAGCCATCGAAAATTGACTATCTCGGTTTCTCGTTTGACGGATCGGAGGTTCGCGTCAGGCAGAAGACTATCAGTCGCTATTACCGTCGGGCATATCGGGCGCTTTCGAATCTATATTCTGGTGGCCAGAGGCCAAGCAGAAAGCGAGTAAGGAAGTTCTATCGAACATATTCTTCCCGCGGCGCGAGGCCCGTTAGGGACGGGAAGCACGGCGTGGTTCGCAGGGGCAATTTCATCACGTACATCAACAGGGCCATGGTTGAGTTTCCTCAGGATCCGATAGCGGTTGACACAAAACGCCACTACGAGAAGTTCCATAGGCGGCGAAAGATGGTGGAGAAAAGGAAGTTGAGCCGTCATTCCGATTGCGGTAAAGACGGGCTAGATCTCTAACGGCGCGCCTCACATCCTTGCCGTGGAAGTCGAAAGAAGGGAAGGCATCATGGCGTATGCCGCCGACTCGCTGCGTCCCTGGACACGGGGGAGCGCTGTGCCGGCTTGTCTGCATTGGGGGAGATGCTGGATGAGTATCCCAGAGCATAGGGCAGAGGAGCTTGCTCCCCGCACGGAAGACCGTTCTCACGATGTTGCCCAGGCAACGCCGAAGGGGTCGTGGTTGCTGGTGGGCGGCCTCATGACGCAGGTTCATGCGAGCCTGCGCGGCTACTCCTCGCGTGCCACCGAGGACGTGGACGTCCTGGTCGTCCT
>CAVDWN010000299.1:0-2187 GCA_963612535.1 Sphaerochaetaceae bacterium | reverse complement strand
TGCGCGGAAATGGCGTCGCCGGTTTCCACCACGAAGTCGGCGAAGGTGCGAACACCCGCACGGATAAGGTGGTTGTGAACAGAGGAAACGGCCAGCAGCGAGGGAATGGGCACCTCGCCTTCGCCCGCGCGGTCGGAGAGCACGATGATGCTCGCGCCGCCGCGGACGGCCTTTTCCACCGATTCGGCAAGCTCGGTAAGGGCAGCCTCAAGAGCGCCTTCGCCTGCATCGCGGCGATAGGTTGCGCTGAAGCGCTGGGCCTTGAAGCCCACGCGGTCCACCGCGCAGATGCGGTCGAACTGCTCCTTGTTCAGCATGGGGCCGTCCAGGCGGATAAGCTGGCAGGCCGTGCGGGAGTCTTCCAGAAGGTTGCCGTGGTTGCCGATGTAGATAACGCTCGAGGTAACCAGGCTTTCACGCAGCGCGTCGATAGGCGGGTTGGTTACCTGGGCGAACAGCTGGTAGAAGTAGTCGAAGAACGAGCGGTTCTTCTTGGACAGGCAGGCAAGCGAGGCGTCGATGCCCATGGAAGCCAGGGGCACACCGCCCTTTTCGGCCATGGCGCGAACCACTTCGTCCACGTCGTCCCAGTGGTAACCCAGCTTCGCCATGCGCACCGCGAAGGGCACGTCGGCATCGGCGGCAGGCTCGGTTGCCTTCGGGGCCTCGAGGTCGGAAACCTCGATCTTCTCTTCCTTGATCCAGTCGCCGTAGGGCTTTTCCTTGGCATAGCGGGCGCGAACCTCGTCGTTCCAGATAATGCGGTCGGCAGAGGTGTCGATCTCCAGCATCTCGCCAGGGCCCAGGCAGCCGGCGGAAAGGATGTTCTTCGGCTCGATCTCGATGGTGCCCACCTCGGAGGAGAGCAGGAAGCGATCGTCGCGCGTTACATAGTAGCGGGCAGGGCGCAGGCCGTTGCGGTCGAGCGCGGCGCCGAAGGTGGTGCCGTCGGTGTAGGCGATGGCGGCCGGGCCGTCCCAGGGCTCCATCAGCATGGACTGGTACTCGTCATAGGCGCGGCGGCGCGGCGGCAGGTTGTCGTTGTGGTCCCACGGCTCGGGGAGCAGCATGGAAACCGCACGCGTCATGTCGCGGCCGTTCATGACCAGGAACTCCAGCACGTTGTCGAGCACGGCGGAGTCGGAGCCTTCCTTGTTGATGATGGGCAGGACCTGCTTCAGGTCTTCGCCCAGAACCGGCGAGTACAGGTTGGGTTCGCGGGCGCGGATCCAGTTCACGTTGCCCTTCAGCGTGTTGATCTCGCCGTTATGGATGATGTAGCGGTTCGGATGCGCGCGCTCCCACGAAGGGGTGGTGTTCGTGGAGTAGCGGGAATGCACCAGCGCGATAGCGGTCTTCACCGCAGCATCGGAAAGGTCGATGTAGAAGCGGCGCATCTGCGTGGCAACCAGCATGCCCTTGTACACGATGGTGCGGGCGCTGAACGAGCATACGTAGAAGATATGGCCATCGAGCGCATGCTCGGCATCGGCGGCCTTTTCCACCATGCGGCGGCACACGTACAGGCGGCGCTCGAACGCATCGCCGCGCTCAACGTTTTCGGGGCGGCCGACGAAGGCCTGCAGGATGGTGGGCATGCAGGCACGCGCCGTGGAGCCCAGGTCGTGGGCGTCGATGGGCACCTCACGCCAGAACAGCAGGGGCAGGCCGGCCTTCGCACAGCCTTCCTCGAAGATGCGCTTGGAAACCTCTACGCCTCGCTCGTTCTGGGGGAAGAAGAGCATGGCCACGCCATAATCGCCCTCGTCGGGCAGAAGATGGCCGCATTTCTGCGCTTCCTTGCGGAAGAAATGATGGGGAACCTGGAACAGGATACCGGCACCGTCGCCCGTGTTGTGCTCCAAGCCCTTACCGCCGCGATGCTCCAGATTCACAAGGACCGACAGGGCGTCATCGACCATCTGGTGCGAGCGGACGCCCTTCAAATGGGCCAGCGCGCCAATGCCGCACGCGTCATGCTCGAACTCAGGACGATACAACCCGCTTTGCGCGGGCACCTTCCGTGATTGCATTCTGAACCTCTCACTTTCACTATCTTAAAAAGCCGCCGGGCGCTTGTCCTCATCCGCTCGGCACCTTTCATGAACCGCTTGGCGCGCACGAAAACTGCGCGATGGGCTAGTTCGCTAGCAATACACGGTAAACCCTTTTCCGTGAAGAGCACGG
>CAVDWN010000298.1:0-2188 GCA_963612535.1 Sphaerochaetaceae bacterium | reverse complement strand
CCCAGGCCATCGGCCGGGTCGCACATGGCGCACACGAAGCGCACGTTATGGTAGGCACAGCGCGCCAATTCCGCACCGGGGTTACGCAGCATCTGCAAGTGCGCATGCGTGTCGGCCACCGGGCCTTCGAGCACGGGCGCCTCAACCTCGCGGTACTTGTGGTGCTTGCGCTTCTGGAAAAAGGAAACGCTGAACGCCCCCTCCTCCACGAAGGCGGCGTTCAGCGATTGATCTTGGGTTTCGGCTGGCATGCGGCTGCGCGTTTCAGCTACTCGATGGAAAGGTCGATGGCATCCGCATCCAGGCGGGGGAACAGCGGGTCGCCCACGGAAACAGCGCTGCCAGCCTGCAGCTGGCCCCACGCCGTTGCGCCCTCGATGTCGGTAACGGCCGTGATGTCGCCCAGGCTCAGGCGACGGAACACCTCGGCAGAGGTGCGGGGCATGAACGGTGCCATGTACAGCGCGATGATGCGGATGGCCTCCAGCGCGTTGTAGATAACGGCCGCCAGCTCACCTGCGGTTTCCTCGCTCTTGGCCAGGTTCCACGGAGCCGATTCCTCCACATAGAGGTTCACACGGCCGGCCAGCTTCTGCACGGCAGCGGCGGCACCGGTGAAATCGACCTTGCCCATGCAGGCATCGTACTCGGCGTACAACTCGTCGGAAATCTGGCGCAGCGGGTTCTGCTCGGCACCGGCAGGGGCGGCAGGAACCTTGCCCTCGAAGTACTTCTTGGTCATGTTGAACACGCGGCTGCACAGGTTGCCCCAGGTGTTGGCCAAATCGGCGTTGTACACCTGCACCATGCGCTCGATGGAGATGGAGCCGTCGTGGCCGAACTGCACGTCGGAAAGGAAGTAGTAGCGGTAGGCATCCACGCCGAAGGCACGCACCAAGTCGGCGGGCTTCACCGCGTTGCCCTTCGACTTCGACATCTTCTCGCCCTTGGTAAGCAGGAAGCCGTGGCCGAACACGGTGTGGGCAACGGGCAGGCCGGCTGCCATGAGCATGGCGGGCCAGATAACGCAGTGGAAGCGGGTGATGTCCTTGCCCACGAAGTGGTACTGCATGGGCCAGCGCTGCTCGAACTCGCCTTCACGCTCAGGGTCGCCGTAGCCGATGCCGGTGAAGTACGCCAGCAGCGCGTCTGCCCACACGTAGGCAACGTGGCCCTCGTCGAACGGCAGCGGAACGCCCCAATCGAAGGTGGAGCGGGAAATGGAAAGGTCCTTCAGGCCGCTCTTCACGAACTGCACGATCTCGTTCTTGCGGGTTTCGGGGCGGATGAACTCAGGGTTCTCCTCGTAGAACTTCAGCAGCGGCTCCTGGAACTCGGAGAGCTTGAAGAACCAGTTCTCTTCCCCGCTGGCCTTCTGCACCGGGCGCTTGCAGTCGGGGCACACGAGCTGGCCTTCCTCGTTCTTCAGAAGGTCGCTTTCGTTGTAGTAGGTTTCCTCGTGCACGCAGTACCAGCCCTCGTAGGAGCCCTTGTAGCAGTAGCCCTTGTCGAAGAGGTCCTGCCAGAACTTCTTCACCGTGCGGGCATGGCGCGGCTCGGTGGTGCGCACGAAGTCGGTGTAGGTGATGTCGAGCATATCCCAGCAGTCGCGGAACGCGGGCTCCATGGAATCGCACCAATCCTGCGGGGTCATGCCCTTGGTGGCGGCGGTGTCGGCAACCTTCTGGCCGTGCTCGTCCATGCCGGTTACGAAGGCAACGTCGTAGCCGTTCATGCGCTGGTAGCGCGCAACTGCGTCGGCAGAAACCGTGGTGTAGGCGGTGCCCAGGTGCGGTGCCGCGTTCACGTAGTAGATGGGAGTGGTAAAGGAATAGGTTCCCTTGCTCATGCTCATGCTCTCTTCCTTGGCGGAAACGACCGATGATATCGCCCGCCGGTTGAATGGATGAATCGGTATGCTTCGCCCCATGAAATGCAGTTGGGGCATACGGTTCGATAGTTTACCACTGGCGGTGCGCCGAATGGGAATGCCGAAGCAGGCGAAGCGGACGGGCCGGTTAGGGCGGCCCCTGCCCGCATGCCAAGGAGGCCCGACCATGCCGGCCGGCCACCCCGGGTGCCTCAAGCAAACCGCGCCGGGCGCCCCTCGCCCAGTAGGCCGGAAATCCCGGGGCCGGCCACTCCGGCCACGCCGAGCACATCAGCCATGCCAAGCCGAACAGCCCCG
>CAVDWN010000297.1:0-2218 GCA_963612535.1 Sphaerochaetaceae bacterium | reverse complement strand
GCCAACGAGCAGGTAACCGAAGGCGAGTGCTGGCGTTGCCACGGCGCGGTTGAAAAGCGCGACCTTACCCAGTGGTACTACAAGATCACCGATTACGCGCAGGAACTGCTCGACGACCTGGACCAGCTTGATGGCTGGCCCGACCCGGTAAAGCAGATGCAGGCCAATTGGATTGGCCGCTCCGAGGGCGCCGAGGTCGATTTCGAGCTGGTTCCTGCCGAAGGCAAAGACGACGCCCAGACCATCACCGTGTTCACCACGCGCCCCGACACCCTGTTCGGCTGCAGCTTCTTCCTTCTGGCCCCTGAAAGCCCGCTGGTACACGAACTGGTGTGCGGCACGGAATACGAGGCCGACGTCATGGCGCTGGTGGAAGCCGCCAAGAAGGTAAGCGCCGTCGAGCGCGCCCAGGGCGACCGCGAAAAGCACGGCGCCTTCACCGGCCGCTACGTGCTGAACCCCGTGAACGGCGAAAAGGTGCCGGTATGGGTTGCCGACTACATCGTGGCCGACTACGGCACCGGCGCGGTTATGGCCGTCCCCTGCGGCGACCAGCGCGACTTCGAGTTCGCCCGCAAGTACGACCTGCCCATCATCCCCATCATCTTGGGCGAAGACGACCCGCTGTATCCGCAGCTCAACGGCGTACAGGAGCGCAAAGTCACGTCTGTGGACTGGGAGAAATCCTACGAGGCGGAAGGCGTGCTGGTGCAGTCCGGCAAGTACACCGGCATGTTGGGCGGCAAGCACTCGCCGGCCGTGGACGCCATCATCGGCGACCTGGAAGCACAGGGCAAGGGCAAGAAGTCGGTGCAGTTCCGCCTGCGCGATTGGCTCATCTCCCGTCAGCGCTACTGGGGCAACCCCATTCCCATCGTGTACTGCGACGACTGCGGCATCGTGCCCGTCCCCGAAGACCAGCTGCCCGTGAAGCTGCCCGAGGATATCGACCTGGCAGCAGGCGAGACGCTGGCCACGCACGAAGGCTTTGCCCAGTGCACGTGCCCGAAGTGCGGCAAGCCCGCGCGCCGCGAAACCGACACCATGGACACCTTCACGTGCTCCAGCTGGTATTACATGCGCTATACCGACCCGCACAACACCGAGTTGCCCTTCGCACCCGAGCGCGTGAACCGCTGGATGCCGGTCGATCAGTACATCGGCGGCATCGAGCACGCCATCCTGCATTTGCTCTACAGCCGCTTCTTCACGAAGGTGCTGCGCGACATGGACATGCTCAGCTTCGACGAGCCGTTCACCAACCTGCTGTGCCAGGGCATGGTGCTCGACGAGAACGGCGAGGTCATGTCGAAGTCCAAGGGCAACGTCATCAGCCCCGAGGACATGATTGCCGGCTACGGCGCCGACGCGGTGCGTGCCTACATCCTGTTCATGGCCCCGCCCGACAAGGAGCTGCAGTGGAACGAAGACGGCCTGGCGGGCATGTACAAGTTCCTGAACCGCGCATGGCGCATGGTGAACGACCTGGCCGGCAATGCGGGTGAGGAAACCTACTTCCAGGCAGGCGCCAAGGAAGCCGATGCGAAGAAAGCCCACGACGAGCTGCTTCGCGAGCGCCATCGTGTGGTGGGCAAGGTCATCGACGACTTCGCGCGCAACAACTTCAACACCGCCATCGCCGCCATCATGGAGCTGGTGAATGCCACGGGCGATTACCTGCGCAGCAACTCCGCCGAAACCCGCGCTGCCAACGCCGAGCTTGCCGCATTCGACAAGGAAGTGGCCGGCGTCATCGTGAAGCTGCTGGCACCTATGGCCCCGCATTGGGCCGAAGAGCTGTGGCAGGATGTGCTGGGCAACGAAGGCTCGGTGCACAAGCAGGCATGGCCCGAATTCGACCCGAACGCTGCCAAGTCGGCCGAGGTCGAGCTGGCAGTGCAGGTGAACGGCAAGGTGAAGGCCAAGATCACCGTTGCTGCCGACGCTGCCGAGGAAGCCGTGCGCGAAGCTGCGCTGGAAGCGGTCGCCTCTGCCACCGACGGCAAGGACATCAAGAAGGTAATCGTGATCCCCGGCCGCCTGGTGAACGTGGTTGCCAAGTAGCATGCCACCCGTACCCCTCCCGGGAAGGGCGGTTGGCCCATATTGTTGTCAGATCAAAGGGCTCCGACGTTCGGGGTCCTTGCTCTTTGTTGGGGCCGCTATCGAACAAAACGCGCTTACCGCGTGAAGGGTACGGAACCTTCCGTTCTGTTTG
>CAVDWN010000296.1:0-2228 GCA_963612535.1 Sphaerochaetaceae bacterium | reverse complement strand
GGCTTTGTTCCCGCGCTTCCGGCCAACACGGCTGAGCTTGAGTCGCAGTGGGCCACTATCATGGAGGTCCGCGATGTGGTGACCAAGGCGCTCGAGGATGCTCGTGGCCAGAAGGTTATCAAGAAGAGCCAGGAAGCCGCCGTGAAGGTAACGGTGCCCGCTTCCGCCCTTGCTGTTTTGAATGCGTATGCCCCCGAGGTGTTCGAGGAGCTGTTCATCGTTGCCGGGGTTGAGTTCGTGGAAGGCTCTGAGCTTTCCTGCGAGGTTGTTGCCGCTCAGGGCCAGAAGTGCCCCCGTTGCTGGAACTTCCGCGAGCTTGGCGGCAACGCCAACCATCCTTGCGTGTGCCAGCGCTGCGGCGATGCCCTCGATGCCATCGGCTTCAAGGAAGAGGAGTAGCAGCTCGTTGAAGCCTGGTTCTTCCGAAAGCAATCATGGTGCTGTCCGTGAGGGCAGCACCTCTTTTCAGCGCAACCTTGCCCTTTGGGGAGGTTGCGCCTTTTTGTGGTTTGTCCTCGATCGCGCTACCAAGGCAGTTATCGACAGCAGCTATTCGGTTGGGGATGTCTTTCTTTCCGATGTGGCGGGCTTGCTCCAATTCAACTTGGTTCACAACCGCGGCGTTGCCTGGGGTGCGTTCTCGGGCGCAGTTCCCGTGATATCGGTTGTCACAGCGCTTATGTGCATCGCCATCGCAGCGTTCGCGGTTTACAGCGCCAAGCACTACGGAAAGCTCGAGGCCGTTGCCCTGGGTCTTCTATTCGCGGGCGGCATCGGAAACCTGTTCGATCGCATCTTCAACGGCTACGTCGTCGATTTCATCACGCCGTTGTTCATCGACTTCCCAACCTTCAACATCGCAGATATCGGTGTCACTTGCGGAATCGCCCTGATGTTCATTGCCCTGATTTTGCAGCTGGTGAAAGAGGGCAAGGCTGGCAACCCAGACGTAAAGGAGTGATCTATGGCTCGGAATCTATCCGTTACGGTTACCGAGAACTACAACGATATGCGCCTCGATTCGTTCCTTTACGAGTCGGGGCTCTACGAAAGCCGTAGTAAGGCGGTAAAGCAGATCGAGGCGGGGAAGGTTTTCGTGGGCGGAGCTACCCCCACGAAAAAGACCATCGTTCACGCCGGCGACTTCATTGTGTACGAAGAATTCGAGTCGAACGACCGCGTGTTCCTTGAGCCGCAGGATATTCCGCTCGACATCTTCTTCGAGGACGACGACCTTGCGGTTATCAACAAGCAGGCAGGCCTTATCTGCCATCCTTCGCCTGGCCACCCCGACGGCACGCTCTCTAATGCGCTGATATACCGTTTCGGCCGAGAGAACCTTGCGCATATCCAAGGCGACGACCGCCCCGGAATCGTGCACCGCCTTGATGGCGACACCAGCGGGCTTATGCTTGTGGCGAAGAACGACGAGGTCGGCTATCAGCTGCAAGACGAGATCCGCTCCCGCAACGTGAATCGCCGCTACCTGTGCCTGGTGCATGGCAACATTGCCAGCGATACCGGTCTTATCGATGCGCCCATCTTCCGCTCCGATAAGGTTCGCACTCGCATGCAGGTTTCCGACAAGCCCCAGGCGCGTTCCTCGGTGACCACGTTCAAGGTTCTTGAGCGTTTCGAATCGTCGAACAAAGACAACGGCTTCAGCCTTATCGAGTGCAAGCTGTATTCCGGTCGTACGCATCAGATCCGCGTGCATATGGAGTACATCCGCCATTGGTGCGTAGGCGACCCTATGTACGGCACTCCGGGCAAGGCGGACAACCTGGGGCTTACCCGGCAGTTCCTGCACTCTTATTTCATCGAGTTTGAGCATCCGCGTACGGGCGAAACGTTGGAATTCCTTGCTCCTGTACCAGCAGACCTGCAAGGCACCCTGAACAAGCTCTCCGAGCGTCGTATCGGCCTTACTGATTTCGGTAGGGAAGTGCTTGCCAAGTACTGTGCCGAGGGGCGTGGTGTTCGCTTGCCGCAGGGTTGCGAGCCCGGCCAAGTGGAATCGTTCAGCTTCCTGAAAGTTTAGGAAATTACCCCTTTGCAATCGATTCTATTTGGGTTACTATAAGCAAGCTGCTTCGGAAGGAAGCAACCAATTAGATCGGGTTGTGGCGCAGTTTGGTAGCGCACTTGACTGGGGGTCAAGGGGTCGCAGGTTCGAATCCTGTCAACCCGACCATCTAAATTCAAAACCACCGCATGTCGGTGGTTTT
>CAVDWN010000295.1:0-2240 GCA_963612535.1 Sphaerochaetaceae bacterium | reverse complement strand
GAAAGGGGACCGTTATGGGACTTCTTGAAGGAAACGTTTCGATCGTTACGGGCGGCGGCAAGGGCATCGGCTTCGGCATTGCCAGCGCGTTCGCCGAAGAGGGCTCGAATCTGTGCATCACCGGCCGCAACGAGCAGCGCCTTATCGATGCCGAGGCTCGGCTGAAGGAGCAGTACGGCGTTGACGTTATGCATGTTGTGGCGGAAGGCTCCGACGAGGAAGCCGTAAAGCAGGTAATCGCCGCCACGGTAGAGCATTTCGGCAAGATCGACACCGTAGTGAACAACGCCCAGGCGTCCAAGTCGGGCGTGAACCTGGTAGACCACTCGAAGGAAGACTTCGACCTGGCTATCAATTCCGGCCTGTACGCTGCGTTCTTCTACATGAAGCATGCGTTCCCCGAATTGAAGAAGACCAAGGGCTCGGTAGTGAACCTTTCCTCCGGCGCCGGCCTGTTCGGCAAGCCCGGCCAGTCCAGCTACGCAGCAGCAAAGGAGGGCATTCGCGGCATGACGCGCGTTGCGGCAACCGAGTGGGGTCCCGACGGCGTTCGCGCCAACGTGATCTGCCCTCTGGCCATGACCGAGCAGCTGGCAGCTTGGAAGGAAGAGTATCCCGATACCTTCGCCGCAACCATCAAGGGTATTCCGCTGGGACGTTTCGGTGATCCTAAGACCGACATTGCCCCAGTTGCCGTGTTCCTGGCAAGCAGTATGGCCTCGTACGTTTCCGGCGAGACCATCACGATTCAGGGCGGCTCTGGCCTGCGTCCGTAAGCGCAACGCAGGTTCATAGGCTTCAAGCCCGGTTGGCAACCCAAGGAAGCAGGTTGCCGGCCGGGCTTGATTCTTTTCTGGGGCAGGTTGCGGTTGACCGAAGGGGCCCGCTCGATGGTGGTGAGCTTAAGGGTTGCGACGAGCTTGAGGCGGGTGGCGGTCCCGCTCCGATGCGGATTCGTGGACAACTCGCTGGCGGTGAGCTGCGATGGGCAGGAGGTCTCGTGAGGGGATGTGCCCCTGCCGTCCAATTTGGTGTGCTGGTCTTGCTGCATCGCTTGGTGCTGCAGACAATAGAAAAGGGATCCCGGAGGATCCCTTTTCTGGTTCGGCTGGCATTTCCGGCCGTTGTGCGGGCTTGGCTCGAAGTGGTGCCGAACCCTATGAAACCTGGGGAGGCGTTCAAGAAAGAAGCGAGCCCGGGCCTTGGCACCAAGCCCGCTTCCTTTCGGCTGCTAGTTCTGGCCGGGCTCGACGACGAGGGTGTTCTCGTACTCGGCGCCGTAGGTGCTAAGCAGCGTCTTCTCGTAGTCGGCATGGAAGAACTTCTCTGCGCCGAGGGTCTTCAGATCCTCGTTGATCCAGTTCAGCAGGGTATCGTTGCCCTTGGTAACGGCAGGGGCGATGGTGTCGGAGTCGCCCAGCTTCTCGATGCCCACAACGTACTCGGAGCCGCCCTGGTTTGCGAAGGCGATAACCTCGGTGTTGTCGTTTGCCCAAACTGCGTTGGCGTTGTTCTCGAACGCGGTCTTAGCGGCAGCGTAGGTGTCGTACTTTTCCAGCGTGAGGTCCTTGTTGTGCTCGGTGAGGTAGGTCTCGGCAGTGGTGCCGGAGATCACGATTACCGGGCGGTCGCCGATCTGGCTGAGGTCGGTAACCACGTTGTCCTTATGGGAAACAACGCCCAGGGCAACGTTCATGTACGGATCGGCGAAGTCGACGGCTTCGGCGCGCTCGGCGGTAACGGTGAAGTTGGCCAGGATGACGTCAACCTTGCCGGTTTGCAGGTACTCGACGCGGTTGGCGGCCTCGGTGGAAACAAGCTCAACCTCTACGCCAAGGTCCTGGCCAAGGCGGTTGGCCAGCTCGATGTCGTAGCCCTGGTAGGTGCCGTTTTCGTCGACATAGCCGAAGGGGCTCTTGTCGCTGAATACGCCGATGGTGATCTTGCCGCTGTCCTTGATCTGGTCAAGCGTGCGGTAGCCGCCGTTGGAGCTGGAGGATCCGCCAGAGCAGCCTGCGAGCAGGACTCCGGCAAGGGCGAGGGCTGCGGCAAGCACAGCCACAAGCTTCCAAGTGCGTTTGGTCTGGGTCATGTTGTGTCCTTCCTTCCGCACCCCGAATGCTAGGGGCACTTTTTCGATTGATGGAAGTAAACCGCTTAAATCCCATGAAGTCAATAGGAATAAGGGAATACGCCTGTTGGCGTCTTCGATAACTGGTTATTAGGCAACCTGGCCCCGC
>CAVDWN010000294.1:0-2242 GCA_963612535.1 Sphaerochaetaceae bacterium | reverse complement strand
CCGGCTTCCGCCAAATCGACCACCGGCGCATCGCCCCACAGCGTTTCCAGGCGGTAGAACTCGCGCGCTTCCGGCTGGAACACGTCCACCACGAAGTCGCCGTAGTCGATAAGCTCCCAGGAATGGTCTTTGGTCTGCTCGCGGGAAATGGGCTTCACGCCCGCTTCCTTGCGCAGCGCCTCTTCGACCGAGTCGAGGATAGCCTCTACCTGCGGGGTATTCTGACCGGTGGCGATAACGAAGAAATCGGTAACGTCGATGATGTCGCCGACGCTGATTACCATGATGTCGGTTGCCTTGCGCTCATCGGCGGCGCGGGCGGCGATCAAAGCGCATTCACGTGGGGTCTTCTGCTGTTCCACTTACTCTCCCTTTCCTTTGGGGCAGCTGTTGCAATATCTATTCCAAACCAGAACGGTATCGTAACTGATTGGACGGTTGGTTTTCACCAGATGCGCCATGCCTTCCTTCAGCACGGCGCAGAACATGTCTTCCAAGCCCATAACGCCGATCTGCTTGTACAGGCGCTTGTATTCGGGCACATCATGCGTAGGCTCGATCTTGTCGGCCACGAACACGATCATATCGAGCGGGGCCATATCGGGCGAGCCCACCGTGTGGCGGTCTATGGCCTGCAGCACCTCTTCGCCCAAGAAGGGGAATTCCTTTCCCAGCACCGCAGCAGCAGTGGAGCCGTGGAGCACCCAGGGCATATCCTGCACGGTTTCCGGCGCTATAGGAAGGCTGAAATCCTGCACGCGGCACGCCAAGCGCTTAGGGCTTAGCGCCTTGTCCCAATCGTGAAGAAGGCCCGCCATGCGCGCCTGATCTTCATCCACGCCGTAGGCACGGGCCAACTTGCGGGCGGTCTTTGCCACCGAAAGGCTATGCACGTAACGGCTGGGGCTTACCCGCTGCATAAGCAGGCCCTTCATCTGCTTGTAGTTCGAAGAGCAGAAGGGCTTTTCCGTTTTAAACCCTTCGGCTTCGGTGGGAAGGTAAGCGAACTCGCTCAATTGATCTTTGTCCAGCTCAACGGGCTGCTTCTTCTTGCTTTTAGCCATGGGATCCCTCTTCCCGATAGAACTCATGCTCCATAACATGGTCCACTACCACCTGCGGGGTAAGGTAGCGGATCGATTTCCCTTGCGCCAAACGGCGGCGAAGCTCGCTTGAGGATATCTCCAGCGCCTCGATGGTGACGAACGAGATGGAGATGCCCTTCGCGTCTTCCACGATCTGCCGGCGCTTCTGCTCGGTCAACTCGAAACCCGGCCGGTCAACCCCGACGAAACGGGCAAGCTTGCCCATCTCCTGGGCACCACGCCACTTGGAAACCGTGGCAATGGCATCGGCCCCGGTAAGGAAGTACAGTTCCACGTTGCTGGGATAGTGGGCGCGCAGCGCACGCAACGTATCGACGGTGTAGGTATCGCCACCGCGGGCGATCTCGATGTCGCTCACGTCGAAGTACGGGTTGTCGGCGATGGCAGCCCGGCACATAGCCAAGCGCTCGCTTGCCGGTGCGATACGCTGATCGCGCTTGAACACGGGGTTCGCCGTGGGGATGAACACGATAACGTCGAGCCCCAGGTCTTCACGCGCCTGCTCGGCGCAAGCCAAGTGCCCGTTGTGGATAGGGTCGAAGGTGCCGCCCATAATGCCCAAACGGCAGGGCTTACCGTCTTTACCCAGGTCATCGAAGCGCTCACATACAACCGGGCGCTTCGAGCCCTTCTCGGACTCGGAAACCTTCCGCACCGCCTCGATAACGTCGATTGCGCTCATGGCTAGCCCCTAACCTGGCCTTCGCCGTTCAGCAGGTACTTCATGCTGGTAAGCGCCTCCAAGGCGAAGGGGCCGCGCACATGCAGCTTCTGGGTGGAGATGCCGATCTCGGCGCCAAGGCCGAATTCGCCGCCGTCGGTGAAGCGGGTGGAAGCGTTGGCGTACACCGCCGCAGCGTCTACCCCCTGCTGGAAGCGCGCGATTGCCGCATCGTCGGTGGCAACGATGCACTCGGAGTGGCCGGTGCCGTAACGGTTGATATGGGCAATGGCCTCTTCCACGCCGCCATCGATGCACTTGATGCTGATCTCCAAGCCCAGGTACTCGCGGCCCCAGTCTTCTTCCGTGGCGGCAACGAACAGCTCTTGCGCCTTGCCACCTGCCGAACCGGCTGCACGAGCCACAACTTCATCGCCGTGCACTGCAACCCCGGCATCCGCCAATTCCGCAAGCA
>CAVDWN010000293.1:0-2246 GCA_963612535.1 Sphaerochaetaceae bacterium | reverse complement strand
GTGTGGCTCGGCGGGGTTTTGATTAAGGAGTGGGTATGGACATCGAACTCAACTATCGCGAAGCGGGCGAAGGGTATCCGCTGATCCTTCTGCATGGCAACGGCGAAGACGGTGGGCACTTCCGCCATCAGCTGGACTTCTTCTCTACGAAGGGGTACCGCGTTATCGCCATCGATACACGCGGTCAGGGCGAATCGCCTCGCGGCACGGCGCCGTTCACGTACGAGCAGTTTGCCAAGGACCTGGAAGGCTTCATGGACGAACATGGCCTGTTCCGCGCCGATATCCTGGGCTTTTCCGATGGGGCAGTCACGGCGCTGCTCTTTGCCATGACGCATCCCGAGCGCATCACCAAGCTCATCCTGAATGGCGCCAACCTCGATCCTGAAGGCATCGTCGAGCCCATTCGCAAGAAGATTGCCAGCAAGGCCGAGCAGTTCGAGAAGGCGAAGGACGAAAGCCCGGAAGCTATGGCCCAGTACGAGAACTTCGAGCTTATGGCTAAGCATCCCTCCATCGACCCGAAGGAGCTTTCGAAGGTGGAATGCCCCACGCTGGTTATCGTGGGCACCAACGACCTTATCGATGCGGCGCACACCGAGCTTATCTACCGCAGCCTGCCCAATGCCGAATTGGTGTTCGTGCAGGGCGACCATTTCATCGCCTACGACAACCCCGGCGCGTTCAACGATGCCGTGTACAAGTTCCTTAAGGAAGTAGGCTAGCGCGTCGCTTCTGCATGGCGGTTTGCGGCGGCTGTTCCGCCGTTGATGCGGGCGAAGCTCTGATCCGGTTCAGGGCTTCGCCTTTTTGTTGTCCAGCCTCGGGTGCTCGTTGCCTTCTTCGTGCGCCCGACAAAGACCGAGTTTTGATGGGCAGTGTAGCCTGGATGGGCTTATTGGAGGTGTTGTTTGGCTCGAATCGCGGGGGCCAAGGTTACATTTCGTGGAACTTGGGAATATGCCAGCGTGCTTCGGTGCCGTATGCTTTTCAATAGATAGCTGCATAAAGAAGGAATGCGCAAAGAGGGGTGCACGGTGGATTTCTCGTTGTCCGAGGGGCAGAAGAGTATGATCGCGACGTTTCGCGAGTTTGGGGAATCGGTGTTCACCCCCGAGCATGTGTTCCAGTGGCGAAAGGACCAGGGCCTTCCCGACGAAGTGGCGAAGGGCTTTGTGGACCGCTACTTCAGCCTGGCGAACCAGGGCGATATGGGCATCATGTCGCAGACCCTCATCCTTGAAGAGCTGTGCCGCTGCGCCGGTGCCGCCCTTCCGTTCCAGAACGACCTGTTCAACCTGCAGATCATGGCCGACTTCGCCGATGAGGCGGTGTTCGCGAAGGTTCTGGACGAGTATCGCGAAACCGGCCGTCTGGTGTTCTCCCTTGCCGTTTCCGAACCCAATGCCGGCTCCGACACCATGAGCATGACCACTTCGGTCCAAACGGTAGACGGCAAGCTTATCCTGAACGGCAAGAAGACCTACGTGAACAACGGCGAGTATTCGCCCAGCATCCTGTGCGCTGCCATCGACAAAGATGCCGATACCAGCGACAAGTACCCGCCGCTCTCGTTTTGGCTGGTGCCGCACAACCTTCCCGGCATCCGTGCGGTTCCCATCAACAAGATCGGTCAGTCGATGGTGCCGTTCGCCTCGGTTTCCTTTGACAACGTAGAGATAAAGCCCGAGTACCGCCTGCGCGGCCACGAAGGCGGTTTCCGCCACCTGTTCAAGCTGCTGGAGCTGGGACGCGTGTTCACCTGCGCGGCATCGCTCGGCATGGCGCAGGCCGCCATGGAAGACGCGGTGGCCAACGCGCGCGTTCGCAAGGCGTTCGGCGTTTCCATCGGCGAGTTCCAGCAGGTAGAGCGCATGCTCACCGACATGGAAGTGAGTCTGCGCACCATGCGCTCCATGCTGTACCAAGCCGCTTGGGCCATCGAGACCGACCAGCCCGACAAGCGCCTGGCGGTGTCGCTGATGAAGCGCTACATCCCCAAAACCGCTACCCAGGTGGCAAGCGATGCCATGCAGATCCTGGGCGGGCAGGGCTATACCGAAAGCGCGCGCGTAAGCACTATCTGGCAGGATTGCCGCGGCAACCAGATCGCAGAAGGCACCGACCAGATCATGGTGTACATCTCCGCACCGCTCATCATGAGACAGTACGAGTAATGTGGCGTTGCCGGTGGGTGGCGTGCGCACGGCACGCTTCGCTTGATTCGGCGCGCTTTGGCGCTAGGG
>CAVDWN010000292.1:0-2264 GCA_963612535.1 Sphaerochaetaceae bacterium | reverse complement strand
GTACGCCGCCAGCTTTTCCTGGGTAAAGGGGATGGTGAACGCCGGGGTGCCGCAGGTTTTCTGCCTCAGCGAAAGGTAGGCCATGATCTTCCCCCGCACCGTTTTGGGGGCAACCGCCATGGCCCTTCTGTTCAGGGCAACGTTCTTGCCGGCCATGGAAACCAGCAGGTTGCGCACCAGCGTTGCATGGCAGCTGCATTGCTTCGGGCACGAATGCATGGCGCGGCGCGCATCCACCCAAGCCACCGTGCTGTCTTCGTCGGCAACCACATCCACATCCAAGATGCCGTCCTTCGCGCAGGCGTAGGCAACTGCGAACGGCTCGCCTGGGGCAACCGATTCCAGAACCGTTACCTGACCCCACGCATCCACTACCTCTATATGCAGCAGGCCGGAAAGCAGCACGCCTATGCGCGATGCCGGCTGCCCCGCATGAAGTACCCTCTCGCCACGGACATAGGTGCGCTCGGAAAGCTCCAAGCACGGCAGCATGGAGCTTGCCTCGGATTCGTCGATTCCCCTGAACAGCGGCGCATCGGTTATCTGCATATTCACCGCACTTTCCTAAAGTGTTCTAGCAAGAACATTCTATATAAAAGAAAGCGCCTAGGGTGGGAACAAGGCAACACGATGAAGAGGAGCCATCATGACCGATACGCCCATGTTCTGCTTCCAATGCGAGCAAACCGCCCATTGCAGTGCCTGCACCGGCACAGCGGGCGCCTGCGGGAAAACCGCCAACACCGCAAACCTGCAAGACAAGCTGACGGGTGCGCTTATCGCCCTTGCCCAGGCCGAATCGGGCAAGCCCGCCAACGAAGAGGTATCGAAGCTGGTGATGCAGGGCATGTTCGCCTGCGTTACCAACGTGAACTTCGACGACGGCAAGCTGAACGGCCTTATCGATCTTGTTCACGCCCAAAGCGCTGGCCAAGGCGACTACGACATGAGCCGCATCTGGGACGCCGACGAGGATGTTCGCTCGCTGAAGAGCCTGATCCTGTTCGGCCTGCGCGGCATGGCCGCCTACGCCTACCACGCCATGGCGCTGGGGTATTCCGATAGCGAGGCGAACGAATTCACCTTGGAGGCACTGCGCGTACTGGGGTCCGACGCCAACGGCGACGAGCTTCTGGCTTGCGCGCTGAAGGTCGGCGAAGTGAACCTGAAGGTGATGGCGCTGCTCGACCAGGCAAACACCGAAACCTACGGCACCCCCGCCCCCGCGAACGTGGGCATGACCGTGGAAGCCGGCCCGTTCATCGTAATCAGCGGCCACGACCTGCATGACCTGAAGCTTCTGCTGGAGCAGACCCAGGGCCGCGGTGTAAACGTGTACACCCACGGCGAGATGCTTCCCGCACATGCCTACCCGGAGCTGAGGAAATACCCGCACCTCAAGGGCAACGTGGGCACCGCCTGGCAGAACCAACGCAAGGAATTCGCCGAACTGCCCGGTGCGTTCCTGTTCACCACGAACTGCCTTATGCCGCCGGCGGCATCGTACGCCGACCGCGTGTTCACCACAGGCCCGGTCGAGTTCGCCGGCACCGTGCACATCGGCGAAGATAAGGACTTCGAGCCGGTTATCCGCAAGGCCATCGAGGCCGGCGGCTTTGCCGAGGACACCGCGTTCACCGGCCACAACGGCGGCACCAGCCTTACCACCGGCTTCGGCCATGCGGCGGTACTGGGTGTGGCGCCGGCGGTTATCGATGCCGTGAAATCGGGGGCCATCAGCCGCTTTGTGCTGGTGGGCGGCTGCGACGGCGCACGTCGCGAGCGCTCCTACTACACCGACTTCGTGAAGCAGGCGCCCAAGGATTCCATCATCCTTACGCTGGCCTGCGGCAAGTACCGCTTCAACGACCTTGACCTGGGCGAGATCGGCGGCATCCCCCGTCTTCTCGACGTGGGCCAGTGCAACGATGCCTACGGCGCCATCAAGATCGCCCTGGCATTGGCGGAAGCCTTCGAATGCGGCGTGAACGACCTTCCGCTTTCCATGGTTCTTTCCTGGTACGAGCAGAAGGCGGTTTGCATCCTGCTTACGCTGCTGCATCTGGGCATCCAGGGCATCTACCTTGGCCCCACCCTTCCCGCATTCGTAAGCAAGAACGTCTTGAACGTGCTGGTGGAAAACTACGGCATCAGCCCCACTTCCACCCCTGAAGAAGACCTGGCGAAGATCTTCGGCTAACCGAAGCAAGCCAGCAAACCTTCCCCAGAGCCGCCCTAGTGCGGCTCTTTTCATGTTGGGACGG
>CAVDWN010000291.1:0-2271 GCA_963612535.1 Sphaerochaetaceae bacterium | reverse complement strand
TCCACGATGGGGCCGCGTGCGCAGTTGATAAGGAAGGCCGTGGGCTTCATGAGGGCAATCTGCTCGGCACCGATCATGCCGGTGGTCTCAGCGTTCTGCGGAACGTGCAGGCTCACCACATCGGAGGTACGCAGCAGCTCGTCAAGCTCCACAAACTCGACGCCCGGGATATCCTTCTTGGTGCGCGAATAGCACACCACTTCGCAGCCGAATGCCTGGGCGATGCGCATCACGCGCGTGCCGATGGCGCCGGCCCCGACAACGCCGAAGCGCATGCCCTCGAGCTCGGGGCCAACCAGGCCGTCTTTGGTGCCGCCCTGGCGCACAATGGAATTCAAGGTCGAGACGTTGCGGCTCACGTCCAGCAGCAGGCCGAATACCAAATCGGCCACCGCCACGGTGGAATAGCCGGCGCAATTGGAAACCTGGATGCCATGCTCGCGGCAATATGCCATATCGATATGGTCGAAGCCCGTGAACGCATCGCAGACGTACTTCAGGTTCGGGTTCTTCTCCATCACGGAACCGGGGTACTTGATGTTGGAAAGCACCACGATATCGGCATCGGCGCTGCGCTCGGCAAGCGTAGCCTCATCTTCCTTTCGGTCGGGGTACGTGATGATCTCTGCATCCTGGCCTTCGACGGCCTTTTCAAGAAGGGTTCGCAAGGTTTCATCGGGGATGCCAAGAGGTTCCAGTACGGCGATCTTCATGGGTCTCCTTTCGGAATGGGTTGAATACGCGGGCAGCCCCGCTCCCGTCATAACCAGCGCGGGCGGGGCAACAAGGAGCACCCTGAAGAAGAAGGCGTTCAAAGCGCTCGGTGGAAGTCCGCTACCCCATGGTAGGCTGCCCCTTTGCCGGGATGCGCCGGCAGGCAAGTTCATCGATAAACGGGCGGATGCCCGCCGCAACGGGCCAAGGCGCCGCCGCCCGCCCCCGAACCTGCAACGCTCGCGCCACCCGCGCACGACGCGAACGTGAACCAAGACAGCCTACCCGGCCCTTCCCAAGGCGTATCATTAGGTATGGAAAAGAAAGGCATGTGCATGTACGACGAGCGCCCCATAAAAACCGAGCCCGTGAAGCCAACGGCAAAGGCCGACACCTTCAGCAGTTCCACCGCCGACACCAGCGGCCTGGACGACTTGATGGACAACGTCACCTTCCAGATGACCGAATACGAAAAGCCGCTGCCCGGCCTTATACATGCCGTGTTCAGCGTGCAGAACTACTACTTCACCGACCGCATAGACCGCTATCTGCTGTTCGGGCCGGGCGGCAGGTCGCTCTTCGTGGACCTGGGGCACCCCTTGCTTACCGGCAGCGAGCACTTGGACATGATGCTGGAGCGCGCCGACATGCCATGGAACAGCGCCGATGTGGCCGCCACGCACTTCCATCCCGACCATGTGGGCAACATGCAGTACTTCCTGAACCGAGGCGGGAAAACCGTCTACCACGGCCCGCTTCATACCATGGACGACAAGGCCTGCAGCGATTTCGCCTTCGCCATCGGCTGGCCCGAAGCCACCGAGGCGCCTGAGCTTTGGGAAGGGCTTACCGCCACACTGCGCTACACCACCAAGGGCGGCTACCCCGAAGGCACCGATGCGGTGGAACTGCATACCGGCGACAAATTCCAGGTTGGCGGATGGGACCTTGCCGCACTCGAAACACCCGGCCATGCCCTAGAGCACATCTGCGTTGCCGACCTGGGGCGCAAGGTGCTCTTCGCCGGCGACCACATCATCGACGCTGCACCTTCCATCATGCAGTTCGGCCGCCACGATCACCTGCTGCGCAAGTTCATGGACACCTTCCCCGTGCTGCGCAAGGCGGAATTCGAAACCGTGTACATGTCGCACCATGCACCGCTGTTCGGCAAAGAGAACATCAACGCCTTCTACGACTACATGATTGCCAAGTTCGACAAGCCCCTGGCCAAGCGCATGAAGATAGTGGAGCAGCTTGGCAGCGCCACGGTGATGGACGTTGCGGCTGCCGCACAGCAATCACACGGCAAGTTCGAAGAGCTGGAGTTCGGCATGCGCGTGCGCCGCTACGCCATGACGCTTTCCCTGCTGGAGTACCTTTCCGATACCGGCAGCCTCAAGCGCGAAGAAGACGCCGAGGGCATTCTGCACTACTCGCTCTAGCAGCTTCTTCCTGCACGAAAAAAAGGGGCGCGATCCCATCGGATCGCGCCCCTTGCATTTGGAGCATACCCTGGGCATTAGGGTTCTGCGCTAGCCCCTACGACGCTTGCGA
>CAVDWN010000290.1:0-2282 GCA_963612535.1 Sphaerochaetaceae bacterium | reverse complement strand
TCGCCTTCTTCCCATATCTCGTCGAGCATCTGATACAGCAGGGGGAGCCAGGCAAGCTCGTTGGTTCCCAGGTCGGAGCGCTTGCGCTGGCAGGTTCGCACCGAAAGGTCTTCCTTGCGAACCTTCAGGTGCAGCGTGGTGCCCTCCATATCCTTGCGGCGCAGCCTGCGGCCCACCTTGTGCGCCATGGTGGCAATGCGCGCTTGGATCTCTGCGCGATCGGTTAGGCTTTCAGCGAAGCTTATCTCGTTGGAAACCGATTTCGCCGGTTGATGCTCGTCGCTTACCGGGGTGTCGATGCCGCGGCAACGGTCGGCCATCAGTTGCGCATTCTTGCCGAACACTTCGCGCAGAAGGTCGGGGTTGGCCGCGGCCACTTCTCCCAAAGTGCGCAGGTGGTAGGATGCAAGCTTTCGTTGCGCCACCGGCCCGATGCCGCTCATCTCCTTCACGGGAAGGGGCGCTAAGAACTCCGCTGAATGGCCGGGGTACACCACGGTTAGGCCGCGCGGCTTGTTTTGGTTCGAGGCTATTTTCGCCACGGCCTTCGATTCGCCCAGGCCTATGGAGCAGGTGATGCCCAGCTCTGCTACACGGCTCTGGATGCGGCGCGCCACCTCCACGGGGTGGGTGCGGTTTGTGCGGGTAGGGGAAACGTCCAGGAACGCCTCGTCGATGCTCACCTGCATAAGATGGGGCGATTCATCGAGCAGGATGCCCATCACCTTTGCGGACATCTCGCGGTAGCGGTGGAAATTGCCCCCAGTCCAGATTGCCTGCGGGCACAGCCGCGCCGCCATCGAAGAGGGCATGGCGGAATGCACGCCGAACGCGCGTGCCTCGTACGAGCAGGTGGAAACCACGCCGCGCCGTTCGGGGCTGCCGCCTACGATAACGGGCTTGCCGCGCCATTCGGGATGGTCGAGCTGCTCCACTGAGGCGAAGAAGGCATCCAAGTCCATAAGGATTATGGCGGTGCCATTCCAGGGCAATAGTGCCTGTTCCTCAGGTGCTACACCATCGGTGGTATGTGCGGAAATCGATTTCACGGTTACAGTCTAACATCGGCTTTAGGCGCTCTTTGTTGTGATAGGGTTGGTGTCCCAGGCCGGCGAGCGCCTGGGTTTTCTGTCTGCTAGAAGGATCGAAGCGTTCTGATTTGAAGCCTTTTGATGTCATAACGAATGCGGTGAACGAGGCATCGGGTACGTCGCCGCGTGAGGCAACGCTGCCTTACGATATCCGCGCCGAGATCGACTGGGTGGATTTCTCGTGCGTAGCCAACCCGCTTGGCACGCCAGAGCGCATCAAGGGCGCCATCGCCAAGGCCATTGCCGAGGGCGACCTTTCGTTTCTGCCCGATGGAAAGGGCGAGCACCTTGCCCGCGTTATGGGCCGGTACTTCGAGATCCCCGAGGTCTGTTTCATGGCGGGAACCAGCGTAACCGCGCTGATTGGGGCCATCGCCCAGGCGTACCGCCCCTGCAACGTGGGCGTTCCCACGCCTGCCCCAACCGGGTATTTCCTTGCGGTTGCCAACGTAGGGCACAACCCCATCAGGCTTATGAACCCGTACTCGCTTTCAGCGGTAGAGCCGCAAACGGCCTTCAACAACGGCTGCAGCTTCGATGCGGCGGTGTTGGCGAACCCCAGTTTCCCCTGCGCCCGCGTGCTTTCCGAGAAAACGCTGAAGCGCTACCTGGAGGTTTGCAACTGGGTTGTCGTCGATGAGTCGAACATCAGCCTTACCCTGGGCGGGGAAAGCTTCGTGAACCTTACCCAGAAGTACAAGAACCTGTTCGTGGTGCGCAGCATATCCAACGAATTGGGGATGCCGGGTATTCCCATGAGCTATGTGGTGGGCAATGCGCAGGCCATGAATCACATCCGGCAGTTCTCCGATGGCAGCGAGGTAACGCTGTTCAACGAGGTGGTTGCCCGCGAGTTCCCCCATATCGAGGATTACCTGGAGGAAACGGAACGCGTGCTGGAATCGGAGATCCCTTGGATGCAGTGCATGCTCAGCTTAACGCCGGGCATCAAGGTGTTTCCCTCGGAAGCCAACTTCGTCATGTGCGCGCTCGAAGAACGAGCCGCGCGCGACTTCGGCATAGCCAGCGCTTCCGACCTTATCGTTCGCCTGCAGAAAGCGGGCTTCACTCTGCGCGACCTTACCGGGGTTCCCGGCATCGAGGGCAAGCGTTATTTCCTGGTTGCCATCCGCTCGCATGCGGAAAACGAGAAGCTGGTAGGCGCCCTGCGCGACATCATCAACGAAGGCT
>CAVDWN010000289.1:0-2291 GCA_963612535.1 Sphaerochaetaceae bacterium | reverse complement strand
TGTACGGGATGTTCATCAAGACGTAGTCGCCAGCTTCAGGAGCAACCTTCACCAACGCGTCGATAGCGGCCTGCAGATGCTCGATCTGTTCAGAAGCGGCAGATTCGGTAAGGTCCTCTTTAGCGAGAAGATCCTTGGCCTCTGCGAGCTCATCTTCGATAGCCGACTTAGTCCAAGACTCCTCCGAGTAGCTACCCTTGTTCAGCGCTACCGCCTTGTCGTAGAGGTTCTGGAGCTTCTGCTTGGTTTCCTCGCTCACTGGCTCGGCGGTCTTCGCAATATTGTCGGAAGTTGCCTCAAAGTTATAGCTGTAGTCCTCGTAACCAAGAGCATGAACAGTAAGAGTCCAATAGCCGGTGCCATCGGTGTTCTCGGGCAGCTGGCAACGCGCAGACTCGGTTAGGCCAAGCTGGATGCCCATGGACTTGTGCATCCAATTGTCTGCTGCGAACTTGGTGCCGTAGGTTGCCAACGCATTCGTGCGAGTGGCATCAGAGCCATAGTAGGTCCAGGTAACGGACTGCATGTTTGCACCCAGATCACCGTAGTCGCCGTTGAGGTCCACACGCAGGAACTCACCGTAGGAACCGGTATGGAACTTATCGGTTTTCTCGGTATCGGCCTCAGTGGTACGCACAACGCTCGGGGTCACATCCGACGCACTCTTTAGAGCCTGGCCCTTGATGCCAGAACCGGTGCCCGTGGCCGCCTTGCCGAAGGTGAAAGAATCGCCAGACTTGGTGACCTCCTTCAAGCCATTGGTCTCAGCGGCAACGTCGGCGACAACGCCCGAATATGCAGAAAGGACGCCTTCAGAGTACCCTCCCTGCAGAGTCTCGCCGTTAGCAACGAAGCTGTACTGGGCTTTGAAGTCCTCAAGGTCGGAAGTCTTCACCTTCACAGGAACGTACTTAGTGCCCGTCACTTTGTGGCCAGTAATGATATAGGTGTTCGCACCGTCGGAAACGGTACCGCTGCTGATAGTCCAGGTTTTACCATCGGCATCGACAAAGCTCGTTTTGTCCGGGTAATAAGAAGGGCTGATTTCCACGCCCTCCGCGGTCTCGATCACATCGACGCTCTGGAAGCTGCCGCGATGCAAGCCGTGGTTGGCGGTCGCGCGAGTAACCACGTCGTATCCACCGCGGTCGTGCTCGTAGACACCGTTGCCAGCATCACGATCAACCTCATCGGAGCTGGAGGTATCGGTGGCGTTGTACACGCCCTCTGCAGCCCAATACTCAGCCCAGCTCAGAGCAGCATAGCCGTAGGTGTACTCATCCTCGACCTGCTTGTTCTGATCGTCGTATGCGGCCTGAAGAGCCTTGTCGGCCGCAACGACGATAGCCTTGCTGGAAACCGTAGCACCAGTTACCGCATCAATATCGGATGTCGATTGTGCGGTAACGATCTGAGAGGGCACGCCCACCAGGTTCTTTTTCGGCACGCCGTTCACAGCTTTGCTCTGAAAGGACTCGCTCTCCGAAGGAGCCTCATTCAGAACCTCTACCTTGGTAATCGCATGATCGGCAACCGTCACGGCAACCTTGAGCGTATATCCGACAAATTCGTTGCCATCATCAACGCCCGAATCCTCGTCGTCGATAGTGAGACCGTCTTCGCCGATCTCGGCCGTGCCGGCGTACGTCCCGTCCTTGATCTTGGACAGATCGTAGCTGGATGCAGCCTTGCTCACTGCGGAGGCAAGGGAAACTGCGTTATCATTGTTGTTTGAAGTCGTTCCGGCTTCGGAAGAGGTCTTTTCGTTGGTAGCGGGGGCCTCTTCTTCGTTATCGGGACTTGCGTAGGCAAGGGACGGCACCAGCGAAAGCGTCAATGCCGTGGCCACGAAGCCGCGCGCGGCGGCCTGGCCAACTCCCACCTTGCCCTTTACAGACTGTTCGTCCATAAGGTTCCTTTCTGTTGGGGTAACTATGTGGTCGTGCGGTTCAACTCTTTGGAAGCGCATTCTCCTTTCCGATTGCGCCCTTCCCTTTCGCGCCGGCGCCTATCGCGAAGCCACATGCTCGGCGAACCCGCCGCGTCTTCAGCCGCCAGCGCTCAAGAAAAGTTATCCAAGCGTTACTTTTAATATCGGCGAGTTAGCTTAGGGTAACTCGCTTTTCTTTGCAAGATGTTTTATCCTGACGGTGCACAAAAGGCGAGAATCGCCCGTCCGCGCCGGCCGGGGCCCACGCTCCACTTGACCCGTCCGCGCCGCGGGCTGGGGCATCATCCCTTCGGGGATTCCCGCTACCCTGCTCGCTTCGCTCGTGCGGTCGCTGCTTCAT
>CAVDWN010000288.1:0-2296 GCA_963612535.1 Sphaerochaetaceae bacterium | reverse complement strand
GCGCTTGGCTTGCTGCTGGTAATACGATCTTCCCATACTTTAAAAATAAGTTTTGCGTGTCCATAACCGTGGACACGCAAAAGTAGAAACTACGGTACATAAGGGACTATGTAAGCAGGGCGGACAAAAGGATGCCAAAATGCAAGAGTCCCTATTTCCGGCGATGATTGACGTAGAAAACGATATTGTTAGCAATGGAAAAGTCAAAATCACCGAAGCCGATTCTCTAAAAGTTACAACCATTGAAGACGCAACTTCTCTGTTCGACGGTTTTGCTTCAATGAAAGCCATTACGTGGTCGTATGGTTTGCCCATGGCCGTGAGGCAAATGCGTAAGTTTAGCGATGTTGAGCTTGTGTTTGGTTGCAAAGCAATTCTAGATAAGCAGGTGAGGCTTTCGGCTCTGGCTTCTATCGTTGTTCAAGCGGAGTCGCTGAAAGCTTTGCAAAACAAGTGGGGCAGAGAAATTTCCGAACGGATGGAGAAAGGGGAGTGCCGCCTGTATTTCGAAAACACCATTTCATCGCATCAAAAAAATCTATCTCCTTGCCGATGAAGAGGCTGGTAAATATCGGGTAATTTCAGGGTCAGCAAATTTCTCTTCTAAAGCTTGGAGTGGCGATAAGCAAAAAGAAGTTATACAGGTTTGCGATGATAGGGACTCTAATTTCGAAGTATTTGAAAAATTGTATAAACCATTTCGGGACACCTGCGCAACCAAAGTGGAAAACCTAAAAGCAACGCTAAATCATATCGACAATGAAGGCGCGGTTGGGCTTGGGGATATCCCCATCCTTCAAAGTAAGAGTGGCTTGGTTATTCTTGATAGGGCTGATGCCGAAGACTCTGACGCTGTGATTTCGATGGCTGAGTGTGCTTTATTAGGAGGTCTTCAGCAGCCGCGGGTCAAGCGAATTGAGCCGCTTTTTGCTTCTTCATCATCTGGTTTTGCCATTGACCAAGGGAATCTAACCACGCTAATGCTCGAAGGGGACAAAATAGCCGAAGAACGTGAGCGAAAAGATAAGGAATGCCCCAGGCTTGTTATTGATTGGGATGAGGCAACTGCTAGCTTTAATGGGAAACCGCTCTTAGTCGAGGGTTATGAAAACGATGCATCGAGAATTGTTGAGTTCGTAAACAATTTTCAATTGTTCTCGGGTGATGTTGAGGGCTACCAGATGGATGCCTGGAAAATAATGGTTTGGTATTTTGCAACTCCTTTTTTCTCCCGGCTTCGCAGAGCATGCATTCTGGCGCGGCAGGAAGGCCTTCTTATCTCGCTCCCAATGTTTATGTTCCTGTTCGGAAGCGCCAATGCGGGTAAGACATCTTTAATGAAATTTCTTGGGAAGACAATGAGCGGGCACTCTTTTGATGAATTGGCCGGTGCTAATTTCAAAGATGGTGATCCGGTAAAGAACGTCAAGGCGAACACGATTAGAAAGCCTCGCCTTATGCAGGTAAACCAAAAGGGGCTACCTATTCTTTACGATGACGTTGCAAAGGGGCAGATGACGGATAGTCCGCTACGAAAGCTTCTAACCACTCCGTATTCTAAGACGCTGGATATGGAGTACGATGGCTATCCCGCCGTGATTGCCACCAGCAATATTACGCCACCTATGCCTCAAGAGTTTCAAAAGCGGGCATTGTTCTTCCAAGTTTCGGCCTCGCTAAATCAAGAGCAATCTATCCTCAATGGACATATTCCAAATCGCTTAACAGATGAGGTTGGCTCAGCTTTTTATGCCGAGTATGTTAGGAGAGCGACTCCGCTTTTCAGGGCGGCGATGAATGCCGATTCGATAGAAAGTCTTGATGTTTATCGAATATCGAGTGAGATAATTTTGGAATTGTTTAAGGAATCGGGGCATAGCCCGACATGGGCAAAGCCACTGTGCATAGACGACTATTTTGGCGAAGCGTCTATGTGTCAGCGCGCTGCCAGGGATTTGAAGCGGTATTTTACGGCAAGCAAAAGCTCTTTCGAGAGGGATACCAAGAAGAACCAGCTTATAGTTCGCTGTGCATCAGGCGACCGTAATGCGGAAAGCGTTCTCAAAGGTATAGAAATGATGCTTCCTCCACGTTTTGAAGCTGAATTTAGTCCAGGAATGCTGACGTGCCGTTTGTACGAGATTGAGAAGCTTTGTCGAGTCCACTTTTCACCAAAAGACAGTTGGTGGAAAAGATTCATGGGGTAGGTTCGCAATGCCTTTGGTAGGTTCTCTTATTTTTGCGCTGTTCTTCGCATATTTTTAAGGTTTTTTCCTTATGGTTTCTGCAGATTGAG
>CAVDWN010000287.1:0-2307 GCA_963612535.1 Sphaerochaetaceae bacterium | reverse complement strand
TTGATCCGAAGTGATTTTGGATGATGTCTGCATCGTTGTGCTGCTGGTTGCTCTTGTTGTTCTTTCCTATCTTTTCCAAGCAATGTGGCTGCTGGGCAGCGCGGAATAGTACTGTCTAAACCGTATTTGTTGCAGGGCGTTGCCGTAAAAAAACTACGGCAGTTGTTGACTGGTGCATTCTGCCTTTGTATTCTTTTCCTGCGGAAGGAGATAAGGAATGCTGCGTAGGTTTTCGGTAACGAACTTTAAGAATTTCAAGGAAAAGCTAACGTTCGATTTGGGTGATCCGGCTAACTATGCCTTTAATCCTGAAATTGTTTCTGGGGGTATTAAAACGAAGGGCATAGTTTATGGCACGAATGGCAGCGGCAAATCGAACCTTACCCTGGCTCTTTTCGATATTGTTCTGCACGTCACAGACAAGGAACGAATACTGTCCAAGTACAGTCCGTATTTAAATCTTGATTCGGAAAAGAGTGAAGCGGAGTTCGAGTACGTGTTCGACTTCAATGGTAACGAGGTGGTTTATCGTTATCGAAAAACTGCGCCAATGGAGCTGGCAAGCGAAGAGCTTCTTATCTGCGGGGGCGAGGTTCTGCGGTACGATTTCGCTAAGCGGGAGGGCGCTGTCTCTCTCGCGGGAACAGAAACACTGCAGCTGTCTTCCGCTCTGCCGTCGGAAACGGATCGCATTTCTCGAGTCAAATACATAAGAAGCAATGCAATCCTGCAGGATACCGAGCAAAATAGGGTTTTTCTCGAATTCGTGTCATTCATCGACAGGATGCTCTTATTCTTCTCGCTTGACGAAAAGGGCTACCAGGGTCTTTCTGTGGGCACGGACAGTTTTACCCAGGGCATTATTCGCGCAGGTAAGATAAAGGAATTCCAGGATTTTTTGGCTCAAGAAGGTCTTGAGTACGATTTGGTCTCGGTGGAGATCAACGGGCAGGAAGAGCTGTATTGTCGTTACGGCAGCACCAGCGTTCCCTTTATGAGCGTGGCCTCAACGGGTACCAGGTCCTTGGCTCTTTTCTATTATTGGTTCATCAAGATGTCGGAGGCTTCGTTTGTTTTCATTGATGAATTCGATGCCTTTTACCATTTTGAGCTTTCTGAGGACATCGTTGTTAAGCTCAAGGCTTTGACCAATGTGCAGGTTTTTCTAACTACGCACAATACCGATCTCTTGTCTAACGATCTGCTTAGGCCGGATGCTTACTACATCGTAAAGAACGGCAGCCTTGATTCCCTGGACAACCTTTCGCAGAAGGAACTGCGAAATGCTCACAATATTCAGAAAATGTTCAAGGCGGGATCGTTCGATGTCTGAGCCGGTTGTTCTGTTTATTGTTGAGGGGGCAGATCGGGATTGGCGTTTCGTCAATCGCATGACGGATTGCTTTATGCGGGGGTCGTTCAAGGCGAACATCGTCAGCTTGCCCGCAGAGCAGAACATCTACATGCTATATAGTCGCCTTGCCGAAGAGGGCTTTGACCTCGATCTTGTTGAGGTGCTTAGGGAATCGGTGCCTGCTGCAAGGAAGGCTCTTCAGGGGGTTTCCAGACGGGATGTGGCGGAAATATACCTGTTCTTCGATTACGATCCGCACCAAGACAACGTCCCTTCGGACGGATCTCCAGCCGACGGCATTGTCGAGAGCATGCTTGAAGCATTCGACAACGAAACGGAGAACGGGAAGCTGTATATTAGCTACCCGATGGTCGAGGCTCTGTATGACTATCGGGCAGATCAGTGCCAGACCTTTTCGAACTGCTTCGTCTCGTTGTCGGAGATCGGCGGATACAAAAAGCTATCCGGTTGTGGCAACCCAAATGCTGGCAGACATATGGACTTTCAGCAATGGGAGGATGTGATTGGGGCTTTTGCGCTGAGGGCATCTTGTCTCTTCGGGGTTGATGCTCTGAGCTACGAGGGGTACCGGGAGCTGGTAACGCCAACATCGATTCATGTGCTTGAACGTGAATTGGCGGAAGAGCAAGGGAAGACGTTTGTCCTGAGTGCTTTCCCGGAGTTTCTTTTAGATTATTTCCCCAAGAAATTCTGGAACAGCAGGGTGAAAAGGCACAAGCTCAATTTCAACGAATGCCCCAAAGAGTCCTAGGGCGCATTGGTTGCGCTTGTTGTTCTTTCCTATCTTTTCCAAGCAATGTGGCTGCTGGGCAGCGCGGAATAGTGCTGTCTAAACCGTATTTGTTGCAGGGCGCTGCCGGTTAGGTTAAGGCACTCGAGCCCCCGCTTCAGCTTTTGGCGAGAACTGAGGTTCAAAATGAAGGCATTTGAGG
>CAVDWN010000286.1:0-2310 GCA_963612535.1 Sphaerochaetaceae bacterium | reverse complement strand
CCTACCCTTGCTGGTGCTCGGCCAGAAGCTGGGCGGCGTGGGTTAGCGAGGCCTGGCTGGTGTCGCCGGAAAGCATGCGGGCAACCTCGCGCGTGCGCTCTTCGCCCGCCAGGGGCTGCAACGTGGTTTCGGGAAGGCTGCCTTCGGTTTTGGTTACCAGGTAATGGGCGCTGCCGCACACCGCCACCTGGGGCAAGTGGGTTACCACGATAACCTGGTGGGTGCAGGCCAAGTCTTCCAGCACGGCGCCCAGGGCACGCGCGGTTTCGCCGCCAACGCCGGCGTCTATCTCGTCGAACACCAGGGTATCCACCTGGTCGCATTCGCCCAGAACCACCTTCAGCGCCAGCATAACGCGGCTGGTTTCGCCGCCGCTGGCAATCTTGCCCAGGCGCTGCGGCTTCAGCTGGCCGCCGGGCGCGAACATCAGCTCGAACGACTGCGAGCCCCATGCATCCCAGCTGGCACGCGGCAGGTCTTCCACGCAGGCTTCCAGCCGGGCGCCCTTCATCTCCAGCCGCGCCAACTGCGCCTGAACGGCATCGATGAACTGCGGGATCACCTTGGCGCGCGCAGCAGCCAGCACCGCCGCGGCTTCGGCAAGGGCAGCCTCTGCGGCATCGCGCGCGTTCGCCGCCTGGGCAATAAGCTCGTCGCGCCCCTCGTACTCGCGGATCTTCGCGGCCGATTCCTCTTGAAGGGCCAGCACATCTTCCATGCGCGGGCCGTAGCCGCGCATAAGGCCCTGCAGCTCGGCGATGCGGTCTTGCGTTTGCTCCAGTTCCTCGCGCGGGAAGTCTACCTGGCTGCGGTAGCCGGAAAGCTCGCGGCCCAGATCTTCCAGGCTGAAGTACGCCTCGCGCACCACCTGGCGCGTGGGCTCGATGCCCGCATCCACTTCGGCAATGCGATCAAGGCTGGCCAGGGCCGTTTCCAGCTGCTCCACCGCGCCGCCGTTGCCGGTAAGGCTGCGCTCTGCGGCGTGGGCTTCCCCCACCAAGAGCTCGGCGTTTTCCAGCTTGGGCAAGCGCTGCAGCAGCTCTTCGTATTCGCCCGGCTGGGGGTTGGCCTTGCCAATCTGCTCCAAGGCGAAGCGCGCGCGGTCCAATTCCACGGCGTCGGCCTGGTCCAGCGCCTGCAGGCGGTCGAGTTCCGCCTGGGCATCCTTCGCGGCGGAAAGCGCCGTGCGGTATTCCTGGTGGGGCGCGGCGATTTCGCCCTTGCCCCATTCGTCCAGCAGCGCGCGCTGGTACGCGGGGGAAAGCAAGCGCTGATGCTCGTGCTGGCCGCACAGGTCCACGCTTTGGCCAACGGTTTGAGCAAGTTCTTTCAGCGACGCCAGCGAGCCGTCCAACGAAGCGCGCGAGCGGCCCTGGGCGGTGATGCGCCGGGCGGCCACCACGCCATCTTCGCCAGCTTCTTCCAGGAAGAAACGGCCTTCCACCTGCAGCTCCGGCGCGCCTTGGCGCACCAGCCCGGCTTCCGCGCGCTCGCCGATGAGCAGCTTCAGGGCGTTCAGCAGCGCCGTTTTGCCCGAGCCCGTTTCGCCGGTGACAACCGTAAGGCCCGGCGCAGGGGCAAACGTGGCCTCGGCAATCAAGGCAACGTCTTTGATGTGGACCTCGTCGATCATGGAAACCCCCTGCTCGCAAAACCGGCGCGCGGCGCGGCGCCATTCGCTTCCCGTGTCATTCGCTTCGATTCTACGACATGGTTTTACAAAGAAATGCGAAAGGAATTGCAAAAAGCAATGACCGCAGGGATATCGCACACCGATTTATAAGCCCGATGCGCCGCGGAACTTGGCAGCAGGCATATACTGTGATTTCCGAGTTTTTCAACCAGAAACCTACGAAGGGCACCGATGCACAACTGCGCTGCACCGCATATCCGCGCCTGGGGCGCGCTGAGCCAGCTCCCGTCTTCCGTGAGCAAGGTTATCGACGCCCTGGAAAGCGCCGGCTTCGAGGCCTGGGTGGTGGGCGGCTATGTGCGCGATGCGCTGCGCGGCGCCACCCCGCACGATGCCGACGTTGCCACCAACGCGCACTGGCAGCAGACGCGCGAAGTGTGCCGCGCGGCCGGCATGGCGGTGCACGAAACGGGCGTGAAGCACGGCACCGTCACCGTTATCTGCGACGACTACCCCATCGAGGTAACCACGTTCCGCACCGAAGGCAGCTATTCCGACCACCGCCACCCCGATGCCGTGCAGTTCGTGAACAGCATCGAGCAAGACCTGGCCCGGCGCGATTTCACCATCAACGCCATGGCCTTCCATCCGGTGCGCGGAATCGTAGACCCCTTCGA